>DATHJQ010000345.1:0-2327 GCA_035286505.1 Solirubrobacteraceae bacterium
CCCTGCACGTCTCGCCCCGCGCCCACTGCCCGCTGGCGAGCAGCGCCCGGTGGAAGGGGATCAGGGTCTTCAGCCCCTCGATCTCGAACTCGTCCAGCGCGCGCAGCATCCGTTTCGTGGCCTGCGCGCGATCGGCGTCCCACACGATCAGCTTGGCCACCATCGGGTCATACATCGGCGAGACTTCCCCGCCGGCCTGCACGCCCGAGTCCACGCGCACGCCCGGGCCGGTCGGCTCGCTGTAGGCGCCGATCTTGCCCGGCGCGGGCGCGAAGTTCTTCGAGGCGTCCTCGGCGTTGATGCGGCACTCGATCGCGTGACCGCGCAGCTCCACGTCGACCTGCGCGTATGACAGTTCCTCGCCCGCCGCCGCGCGGATGCCCTCCTTGACGATGTCTATGCCCGTCGTCATCTCCGTCACGCAGTGCTCCACCTGCACGCGCGTGTTCATCTCCAAGAAGAAGTACTCGGGCTCCTTGCCTTCGCCTGCCGAGAACAGGCCCTCGATCGTGCCCGCGCCGACGTAGTCGACGGCCTTGGCCGCCTCCACGCCGATCTGCCCGATGCGCTCGCGCATCTGCGCGTCGACCACCCATTCCGGCGCGGGCGACTCCTCGATCACCTTCTGATGGCGACGCTGGATCGAGCAGTCGCGCTCGCCCAGGTGGATCACGTTGCCGTGGCGGTCGGCGAGCACCTGGACCTCGACGTGGCGCGGGTCGTGCAGGTAGCGCTCCAGGTACACCGTGGCGTCGGAGAAGAACTTCTCGCCTTCGCGGCTGGAGCCCTCGAAGGCTCCCTCGAGCTCGTCCTCGGACAGCGCCACGCGAAAGCCCTTGCCGCCGCCGCCGCCCGCCGCCTTCACCGCGACCGGAAAGCCGATCTCCTCCTTGGCGATCTTCAGTGCGTCGGCCGCCGTGGCCACCGGCTCGGTCGTGCCGGGAACGATCGGCACGCCCGCCGCCTGCATCAGCTCACGCGCGCGAGTCTTCGAGCCCATCGCCTCGATCGCGCTGGCCGGGGGCCCGATGAACACCACGCCCGCTTCCTCGCAGGCCTGCGCGAACGGCGCATTCTCGGCGAGAAAGCCGTAGCCGGGATGCACCGCCTCGGCGCCCGCGCGGGCGGCCACGTCGAGGATCTGCTCAACGCTCAGGTAGTTCTCGGAGGCCGGGCCCTCGCCCAGGTTGTACGCCTCGTCGGCGCGCGCCACGTGCGGCGCGTCGCGGTCCAGCTCCGAGTAGACGGCCACGCTTGCGATGCCCATCTCCTGCAGCGCGCGCGCGATGCGGACGGCGATCTCCCCGCGGTTGGCGATCAGGACCTTGCTGAACATCGGCCGCGGAAGCTTAGCGTTCCCCAGCCGCCCGGCTGGGGGCCGGGAGCTCGGCGCTGGCTGCGATCAGCCAACCGGCGCGGCGATCAGGCCGGCGCCGACGGTCTCGTTGCTGGACTCGTCGATCAGGATGAAGCTGCCCGTGCGGCGGTTGCTCGTGTACGCGTCGAAGGCCAGCGGCACGTTCGTGCGCAGGTGCACGCGACCGATGTCGTTGAGCGCAAGCTCGTCGGCCGGCCGCGAGCGCTGCAGCGTGTGCACGTCCACCAGGTCCTCGATGCGATCCACGATCGCCGTCGCGCTGCGCGACGTGTGCTTGAGCGCGTAGCGCCCGCCGGCCCGCAGCGGCTCGTCGGTCATCCAGCAGACGTCCGCAGCCAGCTCGCGCGCGACCGTCGCCGCCTCGTCCGGGCGGCAGATCAGCTCGCCGCGCGAGATGTCCAGCTCGTCCTCCAAGCGCAGCGTCAGCGACATCGGCGCCAGCGCCTCGTCCAGCTCGCCGTCGTAGGTGTCGATCGCCGCGATCCGCGTGCGTCCCCCGCTCGGCAGCACCGCCACCTCGTCGCCGCGTCGCAGAGCGCCGCTGGCCAGCTGTCCGGCATAGCCGCGGTAGTCGGCGTCAGCCGAGCCGGCCCCCGCCGGCGCGTCGCGATCGACGCCCACGGCGATGCCCGCGCCGGGGCGGATCACCCATTGCACGGGAAAGCGCGCCGGGCGGTCGAAGGGGTGGTCGTAGGCGACCTCCACCTGCTCGAGCAGCTCCAGCAGTGCGAGGCCGTCGTACCACTGCATCGCGGGCGAGCGCTCGACCACGTTGTCGCCGTTGAGCGCCGAGATCGGAATGTAGGAGATCTCCGCCGCCTGTCCCGCCGAGTCGGGCCCCGCGCCGACCGCAGCGCGCCTGCCGGTGATCGTGCCCAGGCCCGCCGCGAAGTCGGCGAACTCCGCCACCAGCTCGTCAAAGCGCGCCTGCGAGTGCTCGACCAGATCC
>DATHJQ010000346.1:0-2118 GCA_035286505.1 Solirubrobacteraceae bacterium
AGCCGAGCACGCGCGCGGAGCGCCGGAGTCCGGCGGAGGTCACAAGGACGCGCTCGCCGCTGCGATCACCGTCGACGAGGCCGACGCCGCGCTCGCCGGCCCGGGCACCGAGGGCGTGCAGGAGACGGCGGCGCACGCTGAGCTGTCGCTGCGCCGCGGAGGCGGCTTCGCCTTCTGGGTCTCGGGCATCATGCTCTCCGAGCAGACCTTGCTCAACGCGGCAGTTCTGACCGTCGACGCGACCGCGCGCCACCGAGCGCTGGCGGGGATCGTGTTCAATGTGCTGCTGATCGCGCGCGCTCCGCTGCAGCTGTTCCAGGCGATCCAGACCTCGCTTCTGCCGCATCTGACCGGCTTGGAGGCGACCGCCGGTCACGAGGCCTTCGCGCGCGCGATCCGCACGACGGTGCTGGCGATCCTCGCGTTCGCGGCCGCCTTGTCGCTCGGCCTGCTCCTCGTCGGACCGTTCGCCATGCGCCACGTGTTCTTCGGCCAGGACTTCAACTACACAGGCGCAGGTTTGGCGCTGATCGGCATCGGCATGGGGCTGCACCTGTGCTCGGGTGCGCTAAACCAAGCAGCGCTCGCCCGTGACCGTGCACGCGCGGCGGCTGCGTGCTGGCTGCTCGCGGCCGGGCTGTTCGTCGCCTGGATGCTGACCCCTGCCATCTCCGAACAGCTGCTGCGCGCCGAGGTCGGCTACGCCGGCGCGACAGCCGTGCTCGTACTGGCGCTCTCCGCCCTCTACCGACAGGGCACGCGCCGGATCGAAGCCGGCGCTGGGTCCTGATTTCAGCGGGCCTGCACGGCCTCGGCGATCGCGCGGTAGGCGTCGCCCGGGTCGCCGGCGCCGAAGATCGCCGATCCGGCGACGAACACGTTCGCTCCCGCCGCGTGGCAGGCTGCAGCGGTGTCGGTGTCGACGCCGCCGTCCACCTGCACCGCCACCTCCTCGCCGGCGATCGCGCGCACACGGGGGATCCTGTCGAGCGAATGCGCGATGAAGGCCTGCCCGCCCCAACCGGGATTAACGGTCATGCACAGCGCCATGTCGATCGCGCCGGCGAGCTCCGCGAGCGCGCCGACCGGCGTGCCAGGGTTGATCGCCACGCCGACGCACGCGCCGAGATCGCGCACGATCTGCGCAGCGTAGGCGACGTGCGGCGTGGCCTCCGCATGCACGGTGACCGAGTCGGCGCCCGCCCTGACGAAGTCGCCGACGTGACGCTCCGGGCGCTCGATCATCAGGTGCACGTCGAGCATCGCCCCCGCCTCGCGCGCCTGCTCGGCGAGCCCCTCCACGACCAGCGGCCCGACGGTGATCGGCGGCACGAAGTGCCCGTCCATCACGTCGACATGAATCACGCGCGCCCCAGCGGCCAGCACCTCGCCCACCTGCTCGCGCAGCCGCCCGAAGTCGGCCGACAGGATCGAGGGCGCCACGCGCACGCCGCCCAGCAGCTCGCGCGCCAGGGCGCTCATATCTGTTGCAACATCGAGTCGCCGCAGTGATTGCACTTCATGACCGCGGTGGAGGACATGCGCACGATCGTCGAGTGCTCGCCGCAGTTGGGGCAGACCGACGTCAGCTCGAAGCGATGCAGACAGTAGACGCAGCGATAGCGCCCCGGCAGGTTGGTGGCGCGCAGCCACGGCTCGCCGCAGTTGGGGCACAGCGGGCCGAGATCGACGGCCGCCTTGGCCGGCGTGTTGTGCTCGCTGTCCAACGCTCAGCTCCGGCGCAGTCGCGCGATGAAGAAGCCCGCCGTGCGGTCGCGATGAGGCAGCGTCAGCACCGTTCGCGCCGCCCGTGCCTGCCGCGTGGGATCCGAGGACGCCCGACCCAGCGCGAAGGCGGGCAGCTCCGAGGCGAGATCATCGAGGCTGAAGTCGGCGTGAGAATCCAGGAAGTTCGTCACAACGTGCTCGTTCTCAGCAGGAGAGATCGTGCACGTAGAGTAGACAAGCACGCCACCCGGACGGACGGCGTCGGCCCCGGCGGCGAGGATCGTCGCCTGCAGCCGTGCCAGCTCGGCGACCGTCGCGGGCGTCACCCGCCAGCGCAGGTCGGCGCGCGCCTGCAGCGTGCCCAGCCCCGAGCACGGCGGGTCGACGAGC
>DATHJQ010000347.1:0-5787 GCA_035286505.1 Solirubrobacteraceae bacterium
TGAAGAAGACGGAGACCACGCCGACGACGCCCACGACGCCGACCACGACCACGACCACGACAACTACGACGCCCCCGCCGCCCACGCCGCCGGCGGGCGCAGGATGACCGCGCGCGAGGGGCTGGAGCCGGCGGCGAGCACGCGACCGGCGCGCGCCCGGAGCCTGAAGGTCGCCGTGCTCGCCGGCGGGCGATCCTCAGAGCACGACGTGTCGCTGTCCTCGGGGGCAGCGGTTCGCGAGGGACTGCGCAGCGGCGGGCACGAGGTCGTGTGGATCGAGGTCGGCCGCGACGGCGCCTGGCGCCGCGACGGCGAGGGCGAGCCGCTGAGCGCGACGCCCGGCGCCGGACTGCTCGCCGTCGACGTGGCGTTCCCGGTGCTGCACGGACGCTTCGGCGAGGACGGGACCGTGCAGGGAATGCTGGAGATGCTCGACGTGGCCTATGTGGGCTCGGGCGTGGCGGCGTCGGCTCTGTGCATGGACAAGGTGCTGTTCAAGGAGCTGATGGTGGCCGCGCGCACGATCCCGCAGGTGGACTACTCAGACGTTCGCGAGGCGGCCTTCGACGCAGACGCGGCCGGTGTCCTGGCGAAGATCGCGCAGCTCGGGCTGCCGGTGTTCGTCAAGCCGTCGCATCTCGGCTCTTCGCTGGGGATCGTCAAGGTGACCGCGGGCGAGCAGCTGGAGCAGGCGCTGCGCAGCGCGTTCACGCACGACGCGCGCGTGATCGTGGAGGCGGCTGCGCCGGGGATCGAGGTCGAGTGCGGCGTGCTCGGGAGCACCCACGACGAGCGCAGCGCGAGCGGCGCCGTGGCGGCGGCTTCGGTGCCCGGGGAGATCGTGTTCAAGGGCGACTTCTACGACTTCGACGCGAAGTACGAACCGGGCGGCATGGAGCTGCTGGTGCCGGCGCGAATCTCCGACACCGCGGCGGCGCGCGTGCGCGAGCTTGCCTTGGAGGCGTTTGCCCGCGCCGGCTGCGACGGTCTGGCGCGCGCGGACTTCTTCGTGGACGGCGAGAGCGTGCTGGTGAACGAGCTGAACACGATGCCGGGGTTCACGCCGACGAGCGTCTACGCGAAGCTGCTGGCGGCGTCGGGGGTGGAGTATCCGGAGCTGGTGGATCGGCTTTGCAGGCTGGCGTTGGAGCGCCACGCGGCGCTGGGGGCGCAGGCGTTTTAGCTACTTGAACAACGTGAGGTCGGAGATTGAGGCCGATTCCTCGCCGGGCGGCAGGGTGGTGAGCCAGATCAGGTAGTAGCGGTAGCGGGTGGCGGCGTTTGCGAAGCGGATGCGCTGTCGGTTGTGGATGTTGCTGGCGGAGGCGAGGGGGCCGTGCCAGCCGCGTGCGGCGAGGGGGGTAGCGTTGCCGTAGGGGAAGGAGAGGTCGATGCTGCGGGCGCCGTAGATCTGCACGTCGAAGCCGGGGGTGGGGGTCTGGATCTCGATGGCGCGGGCGACGACGCCGGGGGAGGCGTCGACGTAGACGCCTAGGCCGGTTCCGCCGGCCTTCTGCAGCGTGCGTTCGTAGTAGTGGGCGGTGCTCCACTCGGTGTTTGGGTCGCTGTCGACGACGTTCTGCACGCGGTTGTGGTTTTCGGGGCCGGTGCCGAACGGGTTGTAGTCGTGGGCGGCGGTCTGGCTGAGCGGGACGGCGTGCAGGCCGGCGCCGGCGTGCACGTCGGGGGCGACGCCGGTTCCTTTGTGGGCCTGCTGGGCGGCGGCGATGAGCGCGACGGCGACGATGGCGGCGACGAGCGCGAGCGAGGCGATCCAGCGCCCGGGATGGCGCATGCGCCACGGCAGGCGCCGGCGCGCGTCGCCGGGGAGCGTGCGCAGGACGCTGGTGACCTCGCCGGTGGCCTGGCCGCCGCGCGCGGCCTCGACGGCGAGCACCTGCTCGAGGTCGGCGACCATGCTGTCGGCGTCGTGATAGCGGTAGTCGAGATCCTTGGCGACGGCGCGGTCGACGACGGAGGCTGTGGCGGCGGAGACCTCCGGGCGCAGCTGCTGGACGTCGGGGATCTGCTCGCGAACGTGGCGCATGGCGACGGCCACGGGCGTCTCGCCGCTGAAGGGGATCTGCCCGGTGAGCATCTCATAGAGCACGACGCCGAGCGAGTAGAGGTCGGACTGTCCGGTGACGGGCTGCCCGAGGGCCTGCTCGGGGGAGACGTAGTCGGTGGTGCCGAGCACGCGACCGGCGACCGTGAGGCCCTCCTCGGTGAGCGTGCGGGCGATGCCGAAGTCGGTGATCTTGGCGCCGCCTTCCTCGCCGATGAGGACGTTCTGCGGCTTGACGTCGCGGTGGACGATCATGCGTTCGTGCGCCGCGCCGAGCGCGCGCGCGATCTCGATGGCATAGGCGATGGCCTGGGTGATCGGCAGCGGACCGTCGCGGCGGATGAGCTCCTTGAGCGTCTCGCCCTGGACGTACTCGAGCACGATGTAGGGCGCGCCTGCAGCGGGCTCGGAGCCGTCTTCGGAGGGCTCCTCGCCGGCGTCGATGACGGTGACGATGTGCGGGTGGTTCAACTGCGCGACCGAGCGCGCCTCGCGACGGAAGCGCTCGAGCTGGTCGGAGTCCGACGCGATCTCGCGGTTCATCAGCTTGACGGCGACGGGCCGCTCGAGCACGGTGTCGAAGGCGCGATAGACGGTCGACATGCCGCCGCGCCCTATCTGCGCATCGAGTCGATAGCGCCCGCCGAGCAGTGTTCCGAGGACGGTCATGGCGATCTATTGTGCGCGCAACGCACCGAGAGCGCGCACGTGCGCTGCCTGTCGGGTGTGTGTTTGCCGGATTTTTTTAGATTTGTCGAGCGTTCGTGGCGGCGGAACGGCGCAGGCGAGCGGCGACGAGCGCAGCGAGCGCCAGACGGTAGACAGCGTAGGGCAGCAGCGAGCGCAGGCCGCCGATGCGGCGCTGCAGCACGCGGGCGCTGAGCAGCGTGGAGAGGAGGGCGCTGGCGCCGCCGGCGGCGAGCGGGGCGCCTGCGCCGGCCGGCAGCGGCCGTCGCGTGAGCTGCAGACCCTTGAGCGCGCTGGCGCCGAGCATGACCGGCAGCGCTGCGTGCCAGGACAGGCTCTGCGCGTCGGCGCGCGAGAAGCCGCGAGCACGCGCGGCGGTGAGCGTGGCGCCGTAGCGCGACACGCCCGGGACGAGCGCGACGGCCTGCGCGATTCCCAGCGCAAGCCCGTCGGCCGGCCGTGCGTCGTCGTGGCTGCGACCGCGTGGCGGGGCACGCCGGTCGGCGACCGCCATGGCGACGCCACCGCCGGCCAGGCCGGCCGCGATGGAGCGCGGCCCACCGAGCCGGCGCTCGACGGTCGACCCGAGCGCCAGGCCGGCGGCGGCGGCGGGCGCGAGCGAGAGGGCGACGGTCGTCAGCCGCCGCCGGTCGAGCTCGCGCGCCGCGTCGATGAGCTCGCGGCGCATGTCGATCGCCAGCGCGACGCCGGCGCCGGCGTGCAGCGCGACCTCGAAGGACTTGCGCAGCTGGCCGTCGAGCGAGGAGTAGGGCCAGCCGAGCAGGAAGGGGACGAGCGTTGTGTGCGCGGAGGAGGAGACGGGCAGCAGCTCGGTGGGGCCTTGAGCGAGCCCGAGCGCGACGGCGTGGCGCAGGGGGAGCGAGCCGTCAGCCCGCCGCATCGGGGGTGGGATCGCCTGTGTCGCTTGGCCGCCGACGCCGGCGGATGATCGCGTAGCCGATCGCGGCGAGGACGAGCGCGACGACGGCGTAGTCGACGTACTCAAAGCCTTTGCGCACGCTCGTCCAGTCGTGACCGACGGCTTCGCCGGCCAGCGCGAGGCCGAGCACCCACGGGATGCATCCGGCGAGCGTCAGCAGGGTGAAGCGCCAGAAGGGCATGCGCGCGACGCCGGCCGGCAGCGAGATGAACGTGCGCACGATTGGCAGCATGCGGCTGAAGAAGATGGCCGGTGCGCCGTAGCGGGCGAACCAGCGGTCGGCCCAGGCGATGTGGCTCGGCTTCACATGAAGCCAGCGGCCGTGGCGTTCGATCAGCTCGATGCGGCCGGCTCGCCCCACGCCGTAGGCGATCCACGAGCCCACGAGGTTGCCGAGGACCCCGGCGGCGACGATGCCCAACAGGGTCAGGTGGTGATGCGCGCTGCTCTGGCCCGGGTCGGCGACGGCGAAGCCGGCGAACAGCATGGTGGCCTCCGAGGGGATGGGCACGCAGGCGCTCTCGGCGACCATCAGCACGAAGACCGCGGGCAGGCCGGCGTCGCGCACGAAATGCCAGGCGATGTTGACCAGCGACTCGGAGATCGACGCGAGGACGAGCATCGCGGGGACGATACCTGGGCCCGGGGAAGCACCGCGCGGGCTGTGCGTATAACCATGGTTATACGCAGTTGGCAAAGTGCAACGCAACCCTGCGGCTTTAGGTTGGGCCAGGCCCGGGGCGTGTGGCGTGACTTGTGACCGGCATCCGGCCTCTTGGCCGAGCCGGCCTCCGCTTCTGGATAGAACTTGTGACCGCTCCGGCCGCCACGGCGGGGGCACACAGCCCAGAGGGCTGGGTCGGCCGGCCGTCCGGGCCGGCTGTGCTTCGCCCGTGCGCAGCGCCAAGCCGGGCCAGCTGTGCTTCGACCCTTGCACGGCGGTCATCCCCGCCGGCTTGCCGCGCCGCCTTCCCGGTGGCCGCGGAATACCGTCTGGCGGGTGCGCATTTGGATTGACCTGACGAACAGCCCACACGTGCTGGTGATGCGGCCGGTTATTGAGCTGCTTGAAGCGGACGGGCACGAGGTGCGCGTGACGGCGCGCGACTTTGCGCAGACGCTGGCGCTGTGCGAGCGCTTTGGCATCGAGCACACGGCGATCGGCCATCACCGCGGCGAGCGGTTGGGGGCGAAGGCGCTCGGGTTGGCCTCGCGCTCGGCGGCGCTGGTGCGCTGGGCTCGCGCGGACGCCCGCGCGGCGGATGGGCGGGGCTTCGACATTGCGCTCGGTCACGGCTCAAACGACGTTTCGGTGGCGGCTGCGCTGCTGCGCGTGGCGAGCTCGACGATGTTCGACTACGAGTGGGCGACGGTGCAGCACAACGTCAACTGCCGCCTAGCCTCGGCTGTGGTCGTGCCCGAGGCGATTCCGGCGCAGCGGCTGCATCGTTACGGCGCGCGGGGCAAGATACGTGCTTATGAGGGCCTGAAGGAGGAGTACTACCTCGCGGACTTCACTCCCGATGCTGCCGTGCTGGACGAGCTTGGCCTGGACGCCGGGCGCCCGATTGTGGTCGTGCGCACGCCGCCAGAGGTGTCGCTCTATCACCGCTTCGAGAACGACCTGTTCGCGCAGGTGCTGGAGCGCTTGGCGGGCGCGGCGGCGAAGCAGGGCGTGCAGCCGGTGGTGCTGCCGCGGATCGACTCCCAGCGCGCGGAGCTCTCGCGGGTGGACGGCTTCGTCGTGCCCGATCGCGCGATCGACGCGCAGTCGCTGATCGCCTATGCGACGCTGGTGGTGTCGGCGGGCGGCACGATGAACCGCGAGGCGGTCGCCTTGGGAACACCGGTGTTCACGACGTTCGAGGGACGGCCGGGGGCGGTCGACGACCGCCTGATCGCCGAAGGGCGGTTGCGCAGGCTGCGCTCGGCTGAGCAGCTGGAGCTGGCGCAGCCCGAGCGGGCTTCGAGGCCCGAGCGAGTGCGGCGCGATCCGCGTGTGCTCGTGGACCTTCTGCTGGCGCCGGTGCACGGCAGCGCCCAAGTCCCCTAAGCGCCTGCGGGCGCTTACAATCCTGACAATGCGCCGACGGAT
>DATHJQ010000348.1:0-2583 GCA_035286505.1 Solirubrobacteraceae bacterium
TGCCGGGGTTGGTGCCCCAGGTGACCTGCGGCGAGATTGCGCTGGCGTCGATGGTGGTCTCGGTGTCGAACTGGGCGCCGTCGTCGGTGCGCAGCTCACGCCAGTGGGCAATGGCCTTGTCGAGCTCGTCGCCGCGCGGCGCGCCGGGGCGCTGCTGGCCGATCTCCGATCGGTCGGAGAACCAGGCGAAGGTGGTGTCGTCGGGCGCGATCATGCCGGCGCGGCCGCCGCCCTCGATGGTCATGTTGCAGACGGTCATGCGCCCTTCCATGGACAGCGCCTCGATGGCGGGGCCGGCGTACTCGACGACGTGGCCGGTCATGCCGCCGACGCCGAGGCGTCCGAGCGTGCCGAGGATGAGGTCCTTGGCGGTGACGCCGAAGCCGAGCTGGCCGTCGTAGATGATGCGCATGGAGCGCGGCTTGTGCTGGACCATGCACTGCGTGGCGAGCACGTGCTCGACCTCTGAGGTGCCGATGCCGAAGGCGAGCGCGCCGAAGGCGCCGTGCGTGGAGGTGTGCGAGTCGCCGCAGACGATCGTCATGCCGGGCTGGGTGACGCCGAGCTCGGGTCCGATGACGTGCACGATGCCCTGGCGATCTGAGCCGAGCGAGTAGACGGGGACGCCGAACTCGGCGCAGTTGCGCTCGAGCGTCTGCACCTGCACACGCGACAGCTCATCCTTGATGCGCGCGGCGACGGGCGTTCCGTCGGTGGGCGTGTTGTGATCGGCGGTGGCGAGCGTGCGCTCGGGACGACGCACCGGGCGGCCGGCCATGCGCAGGCTGTCGAAGGCCTGCGGGCTGGTCACCTCGTGGACGAGATGCAGGTCGATGTAGAGCAGGCCGTGGGCCACCTCGTGCGTCTGCCAGATCTTGTCGAACATGGTCTGCGGCATGGTCATCGGCCCTTCTCGTCGTTGGCGTTGTGTCCTGTTTTTATGAGGACCCCTTCCGGGGTCTGATATGCGTGCGTTGTGGCGCTCATCAGCTGCGCCTCAACCCGGCTGAGACGACGGCGAGAAACGCGGCGTCGTCCTCTGTGGGGTTCTCGAAGTGGTGGGGCAGGTCGGCGTCGAAAGTGACGCAATCGCCCTGCTGAAGCGGATAGCGCTGGCCATCGCAGACGAGCAGCACACGGCCGCGCTCGATGACGGCGGTCTCACGGCTGCCGGGCTCGTGCATGGGCGGGTCGTCGGCGGCGCCGGTTGCGCTGCCGGGCGCGAGC
Source organism: Solirubrobacteraceae bacterium (assembly GCA_035286505.1). Taxonomy (GTDB): domain Bacteria; phylum Actinomycetota; class Thermoleophilia; order Solirubrobacterales; family Solirubrobacteraceae; genus Palsa-744. The sequence continues at coordinate 1,228 of DATHJQ010000348.1, forward strand.
GTGTGGCGCGACAGCTCGGCTCGCTGGCCGGGCTGGGCGGCGGTGAGCACCTCGAAGCGATGCCCGCGCCGCGCGTTGCCGCCGCGCTGGCGCTGGGAGGCGCGGACGATCGTGACCGAGCCGCCCTCGTCGAGGCGCAAAAGCTGCGACAGCCGCAGCTCCAGCCCGGCGGCGATGCGCGCGGCGACGGTGAGCGTCGGGCTGGTCTCGCCGCGCTCGACCTGCGAGAGCATCGGCGCGCTGACGCCGCTGCGCGCCGCGAGGTCGCGCAGCGACATGCCCGATGCCTCGCGCAACGCCTTCACGCGTGCGCCAATGACAGCGGGGTCGAGCGGGTCGGCGGTCGGGCGCGGAGCGTCGGCTGCTGCTATAGCGGTCGCCATGTGGCGTACGTTATCACAGACAAGTGTTTACCGATGCCCGCACGTCGCGTTAGCTCGCCGCCGTCTCGGGCAGTCCGATTGCCTGATCGGCGCGCGAGCGCGCGACGGCAACCGAAAGCGCGCGCACGTAGGCGCGTGCGGCCGCGTCGATGATGTCCGTCGACACGCCCTGCCCGGCCCCGGTGACACCCTTCACCTCGAGCACGACCGACACCTCGCCGAGCGCGTCCTGGCCCTCGGTGACGGCGCCGATCGTGAACTCGCTGAGCTTGGCTGCGACGCCGGTGGCGGAGTTGATCGCCTGGAACACGGCGTCGATCGGTCCGTCCCCCGTGAAGGAGCCGGTGCTCGTCGCGCCGTCTGGGAGCGCCACCGACACCTTCGCGTGCGGCGGGCGAAGCGAGGAGGCCTCGACCTCGAACCAGTCCAGCGCGAAGCCGCCTATGTCCTCGCTGCGCAGCTCGTCGGTGACGAGCGCCTCGAGGTCCATGGCGGTGACCTGCTTCTTGCGGTCGGCGATCTCCTTGAAGCGCTTGAACGCCGTGTTGAGGGCTTGGCCGTCGATTTCAAAGCCCATCTCCTGCAGCGCCTGGCTGAGCGCGTGACGGCCGGAGTGCTTGCCGAGCACGATCGAGTTGCTGCGCAGGCCGACGGTCGTCGCGTCCATGATCTCGTAGGTGGTGCGCTCCTTCAGCACACCGTCCTGGTGGATGCCGGCCTCGTGCGCAAAGGCGTTGCGCCCGACGATCGCCTTGTTGGGCTGCACCTGGTAGCCGGTGAGGCGCGAGACCAGGCGGCTCGTGCGCGCGATCTCGGTCGTCTCGATGCCCGTCCACAGGCCGAGGCTCGGCTCGCGCGTGTGCAGCAGCATCGCGATCTCCTCAAGCGAAGCGTTGCCGGCGCGCTCGCCGATCCCGTTGATCGCGCACTCCACTTATTGACAGCCCGATTCCACCCCGGCCAGCGAGTTAGC
>DATHJQ010000349.1:0-7149 GCA_035286505.1 Solirubrobacteraceae bacterium
GGCTGGCGCGCGCTCTGCGCGACTTCGGCGAGGAGCGCCACGCCGGGGCGATCGCGCGGGCGATCGTGCGCCGCCGCGCCCAGGCGCCGATTGAGACGACGTTGGAGCTGGTCGACACGATCAGCTCGGCGATCCCGGCGCCGGCACGGTTCGGCGGCGGCCATCCGGCAAAGCGCTCCTTCCAGGCGCTGCGCATCGCGGTCAACGACGAGCTGGAGCAGCTGGACCGCGCGCTGCCGCTTGCGTGGAGGCTGCTGCGCGAGGGCGGGGTGCTGGCGGGCATCTCCTTTCACTCGCTGGAGGACCGGCGCGTCAAGCGCTTCCTCGCCGAGCGAGCTCGGGGGTGCATCTGCCCGCCGGACCTGCCCGTGTGCGCCTGCGGGCGCGACCCCGAAGGCGCGCTGCTGTCGCGTCGCTCGATCGTGCCCTCCCACGACGAGGTCGCCTGCAACCCGCGCGCCTCCTCGGCGCGTATGCGTGCGGCGAGGAAGCTGACCGAGGAGTCAGGGGCCCCGGCGTGACGCCACCGTCAGCAGCAGCCGCTGCCGCTCCAGCCGTACAGCCGCGTCGGCCGCCGGCGCCGCGCGGCCCGCGACGCGTGTCCGGCCCCGCGCGCCCGGCGAGCCCCGGCCAGGGCGCCCGCTCGCGGCGAGTCGCCGGCAACGCCGGCAACGCCGGCATCGCGCTGGGGCTTATCTCGGGGCTGGAGGCGCTTGCGCAGCATCGCCTGCTGGAGCGCTTGATCCGCGGACGGACGTGGATCGGCATCGTGGCCTTCGCGTTGATCGGCATCGTCACGCTGCAGCTCGGGCTGCTCAAGCTCAACGGCGGCATCGGTCGGGCGCTGGAGCACGAGGCGGCGTTGCAACGCCAGAACGCCGCGCTGAGCATCGAAAACTCAGAGCTGGCGGCCGGCAGCAGAGTGGAGGCAAGCGCGGCGCAGCTGGGAATGGCGTTCGTGCCGGTGAGCTCGCTGCGCTTCCTGCCGTCCTCCTCGCATGGCGACATCGACAAGGCGGCGGCCGCGCTGAGCGCCGCGGCTCGGTCGTCGAGCGTCGAAGGCGGCGAAACTACGACGTCGGGAGGCGAATCCGGCGAATCGGCGGCCGGCACGGAATCGCAGCCTTCGCCGGAAGGCGAAACGGCGACGGCGAGCAGCTCGCAGTCGACCTCGCAAGCGCCGGCGACAAGCGGTCAGAGCGGTGAATCGGCCAGCGGCGAATCGGCCGCCGGCGAAGCGCCTACGAGCGCCGAATCGGGCGCACCGGCTTCCAGCGAATCGACGTCGAGCGAATCGACGGCTGCCAGCGCCCCGGCCGTCACGAGCGCGGGCGGCGGGATCCAGGCGGCGCCGGGGGAATGAGCGGTTGACGATCGTCCAGCGACGGATCGGCGGGATCTTCGGACTGTTCTTCATCCTGTTGGTGCTGGCCGGCGGACGCACTCTCTACCTCGGCGCGCTGAAGGGCGGCAGCCTGCGCAAAGCGGCCGCCACGCAGCAGCTCACCTACGAAGCCGTGCCGGCGCAGCGCGGCTCGATCAGCGACCGCAACGGAATCGACCTGGCGGTCTCCGAGCCGGCGCAGGACATCTCGGCGACGCCGTATCTGGTCAAGGAACCGCTGGCGACGGCGCAGAAGCTCGCGCCGCTGCTGGGCAAGCCGCAGGACAAGGTGCTGCGTGAGCTCTCCGAGCGCAGCGGCTTCGTGTACCTGGCGCGCGCGCTGCCGGCCAAGCAGGCGCAGGCGGTCATGGCGCTGAAGATCCCGGGTGTCGCCGGCGCGCCGGTGATGAAGCGCGTGTATCCGCGCGGGATGCTGGCGGCGCAGGTGCTCGGAGTGGTGGGGACCGAAGGCAACGGCCTGTCGGGCCTGGAGTACTCGCGCAACGGTCTGCTGCACGGCCAGACCGGACAGCGCCACGTCGTCAGCGACGCGATCGGCCAGCCGGTGTCGATCAACGAAGTCCACCCGGAGGAGCCGGGCACATCGGTGTCGCTGACGCTGGACGCGAACATCCAGCAGCGCAGCGAAGACGTGCTCGCTGCGGTCGGGCGCGTGTTCAGCCCCAAAGACGCCACGGCGATCGTGATGGACCCGCGCAGCGGAGCGATCCTGGCGATGGCCAACTGGCCGCAGGTCAACGCCAACGATCCGGCCGCGTCGACGCCGGAAGCGTTGGAGAACCGCGCGGTGGGCTTCGACTACGAACCGGGCTCGACGTTCAAGGCGTTCACGGTGGCCGGCGCCCTGCAACAGCGCCTGGTCAAGCCGACGAGCAGCTTCTACATCCCCGACAAGATCCAGGTCGCCGACCGCACGATCCACGACGACACCGAACACGGGGACGAGTCGCTGACGACGGCGCAGATCCTCGCGCAGTCGAGCAACGTCGGCGCGATCAAGATCGGCATGCTCGAGGGCCAGACGAACTTCTCCAAGTGGGTCACCAGGTTCGGCTTCGGCAGGCGCACCGGCGTCGAGCTGCCCGGCGAGGAAATCGGGCAGGTGCTGCCCGTCGGCAAGTACTCGGGCTCCTCGATGGGCAACCTGCCGATCGGCCAGGGCCAGCTGGTCACGCCCCTGCAGATGGCCAGCGCGTACTCGGCCATCGCCAACGGCGGCATCTTGCGCCCGCCGCACATCGTCCGCTCGGTCGGCGGCGAATCGCAGCCCGTTCCGGAGGGCCACCGCGTGATCTCCAGCCAGACGGCCGCCTCGCTGCGCCAGATGCTCGAGGGAGTGCTGGCGCCGGGAGGCACCGCGAGCGAGGTCTCGATCCCCGGCTACCAGCTCGCCGGCAAGACGGGCACGGCGAGCAAGGTCGACCAGGCGACGGGCGAATACTCCAAAACCCGTTACGTCGCCTCGTTCATGGGCTTTGCGCCGGCTTCGGACCCGAGGCTGCTGTGCGCCGTGATCGTCGACGAACCGCAGACCGGATCGATCTTCGGCGGAACGGTCGCGGCGCCGGCGTTCGGGCAGATCATGAGCTTCGCGCTCCCGTACCTGCGCATCGCGCCGGGATAGCATCAGCCCATGAGGCTCGACGAGTTGACCGCCGGCCTGGCCACAGCAGCCACCGGTGATCTCGGCGCGGCCACGGGCACGGAGATCGACGGCCTGGCCTACGATAGTCGCGCGGTGCGCGGCGGGGAGCTGTTCTTCTGTGTGCGCGGCTTTCAGAGCGACGGACACGACCACGCGCCGCAGGCCGTCGCCGACGGCGCCGCCGCGCTGGTCGTCGAGCGCCCGCTCGGCCTGGGCGTGCCGGAGGTCACCGTGGCCTCGGCGCGCGCGACGATGGCGCCGGTCGCCGCGCGCTTCTTCGGCGATCCGACGTCCGAGCTGCAAGTCGTGGGAGTCACGGGGACCAACGGCAAGACGACCACGGCCTACATGCTGCGCGCGCTTCTGCAGGCGGCCGGCCGGCAGTGCGCGCTGCTGGGCACGGTCAAGTCCGTCGTCGGCGGCCAAGATCGCGCGGTGGCCCGCACGACGCCCGAGGCGATCGACTTGCAGCACGATTTCCGCGAAATGCTCGATGGCGGCGACCGCGCGTGTGCGATGGAGGTCTCCTCGCACGCGCTCGCGCTCGGCCGCGCCGACGCGATCCACTTCGCGGCGGCGATCTTCACAAACCTCACGCAGGACCATCTCGACTTCCACGACACGATGGAGGACTACTTCGATGCAAAGCGGCGGCTGTTCGTCGAGCACGCGCCGGGCATATGCGTCGTCAACGTCGGTGATCCCTACGGCAAGCGCCTGGCCGCGGAGATCGGTGGCGCGCGCTCGTTCGCCGTGGAAGCGCCCGCGGACTACAGCGCGCGCGACGTGCGTTGCGATTTCGCCGGCTGTCGCTTCACGCTGCGAACGCCCGCTGGCGAGCATGCGGTCAGCCTGCCGATGCCGGGCCGCTTCAACGTCGCAAATGCGCTCGCCGCGCTCGCCGCCGCGCATGCGCTCGGAGCGGACATGCAGACGCTGCTCGAGGAGCTGGCGCGGGGCGTGCGCGTTCCCGGGCGCTTCGAGCCCGTCGACGAGGAGCAGGGCTTTGCCGTGCTCGTCGACTACGCGCACACGCCCGACTCGCTGGAGAACGTGCTCGCGGCCGCGCGCGAGCTGATCGACGCCACCGACCAGGCCGACGGGCGCGTGCTGTGCGTGTTCGGAGCCGGCGGCGACCGCGACCGAGGCAAGCGCCCGCTGATGGGCGAAATCGCCACGCGCCTGGCCGACGAGGTGCTCGTGACCTCAGACAACCCGCGCTCGGAGGAGCCCGAGCAGATCATCGCGGAGATCATGGCTGGAGTTGCGCGCGTGCAGGGAGCGGGGCGCATCGGCGCAGGCACCGGCGGTTCGCCGGTGCGCTCGCTCGTCGACCGCGCGGCGGCGATCGACGAGGCGATCGCGCGGGCGCGACCAGGAGACGTGCTGGTGATCGCCGGCAAGGGCCATGAGCAGGGCCAGGAGTTCGCGGAGGGTCGCAAGCAGGCGTTCGACGACGTGACGGTCGCGCGCGAGGCCCTGCGCGCTCGCAGGACGCGCGCATGAGGCAATGGGACGCGGCGCGCGTCGCCGAGGCATCGGGTGCGAGCGTGATGACCGACGCCGAGGCGGGGCCGAGCGCGGCGACGATCGATTCGCGCGCCGTGGCGCGTGGCGAGCTTTTCGTCGGCCTGCGCGGCGAGCGCACGGACGGTGGCGAGCACGCCGGCGCGGCGCTGCGGGCGGGGGCGTGGGGCGTGCTCGTCAGTCCGGAGCACGCCGGGTCGGCCGCTGCCGCTGCCGCAGACGTGACCCGCGTCGGCGCGCAGACGGGCGCCGTGCTCGCGCACCCCGAGCCGCTGGCCGGCCTGCAGGCGCTCGCGCTCGCCTGGCGCCACGAGCTGGGGTCGCGCGGGGCGAAGGTGGTGGGCGTCACGGGCTCGACTGGCAAGACGTCGACGAAGGACATCCTGGCGGCGCTGGTCGGGACGCAGCGCCGCGTGGCGGCCAGCCCGGAGAATCGCAACACCGAGATCGGCCTGCCGCTGGCGATGCTCGCCGCGCCGGCCGACACGCAGGTGCTTGTGTTGGAGATGGCGATGCGCGGCAGCGGGCAGATCGCCGAGCTGACAGCGATCGCCGAGCCGGATGTGGGGTTGATCGTGAACGTCGGGCCGGTGCATCTGGAGCTGCTCGGGACGATCGAGGCGATCGCCGCTGCCAAGGCCGAGCTGATCGCGGGCATGGCCGCGGGGAGCGTGGTGGTGGTGCCGGCGGACGAGCCGCTGCTGCAGCCGTACCTGCGCTCTGACGTGAGAACGATCACGTTCGGCGAGCGCGGCGATGTGGTCCTGCTGCAGGCGCTTGAGGATGGCCGCGTGCTGATCGGCGCGCACGGCCGCGAGATCGCGCTGCGGCCGTCGTTCGCGCAGGCGCACAACCTGCTGAACCTGCTCGCCGCGGTCGCCGCGGCGCTCGCGCTCGGGGTCGACCCCCAGGGCAGCCTGGACGTGCGCTTCTCGGCGCTGCGCGGCGAGCGCCACGAGCTGCCGGGAGGAGTGGTCGTGATCGACGACTGCTACAACGCCAACCCGATGTCCATGCGCGCGGCGATCGACGACCTGGCCCGGACGGCGCCGGCGCGCCGCGTGGCGGCGCTGGGCGACATGCTCGAGCTCGGCTCGCAAGCGCCGCGGTTGCATCGCGAGATCGGGCTTTATGCGGGCGAGCACGGCGTCGACTTGCTCGTGACCGTCGGCCCGCGGGCGGCGGAGATGCGCTCGGAGTTCACGGGCGAGTCCTACGCGGTCGCCGATGCGCCCGCCGCGGCGGAGCTGCTGGACAGGCTCCTTCGCGAGGGCGACACGCTCCTCGTCAAGGCGTCGCGCGGCGTCGGCCTGGAGCGGGTCTCAGAGGGGCTTGCTGCATCGCGAAAGAAGCGCCCGGAAGGCTCGCGCGCAGGCGCAGGACATGGCCGCGCCGCGCCTGGGCGGCGCTGATGGGGCGGATCCTCTTCGGCGGCACGGCGGCGCTGCTGATCTGCCTGTTCTTGAGCCCGCGGTTCATCGAGTTCCTGCGCGAGCGCGAGTTCGGTCAGCACATCCGCGAGGACGGCCCGGAGGGCCACCATCAGAAGGCGGGGACGCCGACGATGGGCGGCGTGATCATCTTCATCGCGATCTTGGTCCCGTTCCTGATCCTGACCGACTACGAATGGCGCTCGGTGGGTGTGTTCGGGGCGATGATCGCGTGCGCGCTGCTTGGCTTCGCCGATGACTACATCAAGCTGGTGCGGCGGCGCTCGCTGGGCCTGCGCGCGCGAACGAAGCTCGCGGTGACGATCGCGATCTCGCTGGGGCTGTGGTGGATCGCGCAGCACGAGGCGCATCTTGCGCCGACGCTGCGCCTGCGCTTCGTCGACTACCAGATCGACCTGGGGCCGTTCTATCCGCTGTTGATCTACCTCGTGGTCGCCGGCACCACGAGCGCAGTCAACCTGACCGACGGCCTCGACGGGCTGGCGGCGGGCTGCGCTGCGATCGTGCTGCTGGCCTATATCGGCATCACGTTCATCACCGGCGAGGACGACCTGGCGATGCTGGCCGGCTGCCTGGTCGGCGGCTGCGTCGGCTTTCTCTGGTTCAACGCCTTTCCGGCGACGATCTTCATGGGCGACACCGGCTCACTGGGCCTGGGTGGCGCGATCGCGGGGTTGGCGGTGATGACGAAGACCGAGCTGCTGCTGGTTTTGCTGGGCGGCATCTTCGTGATCGAGGCCCTGTCGGTGGCGATCCAGGTGCTGTCCTTTCAAACCACGCGCAAACGTGTGTTCCTGATGGCGCCGATCCACCATCACTTCGAGCTGCGCGCGTGGTCTGAGACGAAGATCATCCTGCGCTTCTGGATCGTCGCCGCGATCTGCTGTGCGATCGGCTTCACGATCTACCGCCAAAGCATCGGCTGAGGCTCCAAGCTGCCGTCGCCCAACCCGCGCTCGTCAGCCCGGCCCGCAGCGCGGCGCCCCGGGCCGGTCAGTGGGTGGGCGCGTTGCCGGCGCTCGCCTCGGAGGATCTTGGATCGACGTAGCCCACGTCGTCGCGGAAGGGCAGATGATCGAGCAGCCCACAGATCGCGAACACACGCTGCACGTGCGTCCGCC
>DATHJQ010000350.1:0-2254 GCA_035286505.1 Solirubrobacteraceae bacterium
TGTCGAGCTGCTGTGCGGGCCCGAGCACGCGGCTGCGCTGTGGGATGAGCTCGTCCGTCGCGGCGCCGTTCCGGCCGGACTCGCCGCGCGCGACACTCTGCGCCTGGAGGTCTGCTTTCACCTCTACGGCAACGACCTGACGGTGCAGCGCGGCCCAATCGAAGCGGGGCTCGGCTGGTGCTGCAAGGAGGACACCGGCTTCGTCGGCGCCGACGCCGTGCGCGCCGTGCGCGAGGCGGGCCCGGCTGAGAAGCTGGTGGCGTTCGAGATCGACGGACCCGGCATCGCCCGCCATGGCAATCCGATCGCCGGCGGCGGCGAGGTGACCAGCGGGACGATGTCGCCGAGCCTCGGCGTCGGCATCGGCATGGCCTACGTGCCCGCCGAGCGCGCCGTGCCCGGCACGGGGCTGGAAATCGACGTTCGTGGCAAGATGCGCCGCGCCGTCGTCATGCAGAAGCCGCTCTACCGAAAGGGCTCGTGAATGGCCGAGGCAAACTACCCCGAGGACCTGCTCTACCACGCCGAGCACGACTGGGCGCGCATCGACGCCGGCGATCCGTCGTTGGCGACGCTCGGCATCACCTGGTATGCCCAGGATTCGCTCGGAGAGGTCGTCTTCTTCGACCTGCCGGCCGTCGGCGCGAGCGTCAGCAAGGACGCCTCCTACGCCGAGGTCGAGTCCGTCAAGGCCGTGTCGGACGTCATCGCGCCGCTGTCCGGTGAGATCGTCGAGGTCAACCAGGCGCTATCCGACGACCCGCAGAAGATCAACGACGACCCATACGGCGAGGGTTGGCTGGTGAAGCTGCGCCTCTCAAATCCCGCCGAGCGCGAGCAGCTGATGGACGCCGCTGCCTATGCCGCCACGCTGGGTGGCTAGGGGGTCGATAGACGGCCGATGGCCAAGCCCCGCAAGGACGCAGGGAGCGTGGCGTGCTGGCCGATCAGTCGATTGCACTAGATCGACGATCGGTACACGAGCGACTGAGGATGCCGCGGGGCGCCGGTCAGCGGTCGTCTAGGCTGACTGCAGCACCTTGAGCCGCTACACCGCCATCACCCCTGCGGACCTGGACGCGATGCTCGCCGCCGTCGGCGTGTCCTCCGTGCAGGAGATCTTCGAGCGCCAGATCCCCGAGGGCGTGCGCCTTGACCGCGAGCTCGACCTCCCGCAGGGGCTGTCCGAGCAGGAGGTCTTCGCGCATCTGTCAGAGCTCGCCGCCCGCAACGTCTCGGCAGAAGACGAGCTGAGCTTCCTCGGAGCGGGCATGTACGACCACTACGTGCCGGCGATCGTCGACATGCTGACCGAGCGCTCGGAGTTCCTGACGCCGTATACGCCCTACCAGCCCGAGATCTCCCAGGGCGGGCTGCAGGTGATGTTCGAGTACCAGACGGCGATCTGCGAGCTGACCGGCCTGCCCGTGTCCAACGCCTCGACCTACGAGGGTCCCTCGGCGGTCGCAGCCGCCGCCTACCTCGCAAAGCTGCACAACTCGAGGCGAAAGCTCGTCGCCAGCGCCGGGCTGCACCCGCACGCGCTGCAGACGCTGCGCACGCTTGCTCGCGGCTATGGCATGGAGGTCGTGGAGGTCCCGTTGGCCACCGGCGTCGCCGGCGGCGCGACCGACGTCGGCGCGTGGACGGCCGCGATCGACGCGGAGACCAGCGCCGCGATCTTCGCGCAACCGAACTTCTACGGCGCCGTGGAGGACGCCGCCGTGCTCAGCGCCGCCGCCAAGGACGCGGCCGGCCCGGTCGTGATCGCCCAGGCCGACCCGATCGCGCTGGGCGTCCTCGCGCCGCCCGGCGACTGCGGCGTGGACGTGTGCGTCGGCGAGGGCCAGCCGCTGGGCAACCGCCTGGACTTCGGCGGCCCCTCCTTCGGCTTCTTCGCGGCGCGCGAGGAGTACCTGCGCCGGATGCCAGGGCGGATCGCCGGCGAGACCGTCGACGTGGACGGGCGGCGCGGCTTCGTGCTCACGCTGCAGACGCGCGAGCAGCACATCCGCCGCGAGAAGGCCACGTCGAACATCTGCACTGCGCAGGCGCTCAACGCGCTCGCCGGCGTCGTCTACCTGGCCTGGCTCGGCCGCCGCGGCATCGTCGAGCTCGGCGAGCTCCTGCTCGCGCGCACGCACTACGCGCGCGAGACGCTTGGCGCCCTGGCCGGAGTCGAGAAGCTGCACGAGCAGCCGGTCGTGCGCGAGTTCGCGCTGCGCCTGACGACCCCCGAAGGCGCTGCCGCCGA
>DATHJQ010000351.1:0-6893 GCA_035286505.1 Solirubrobacteraceae bacterium
CCATCGCCTCCACGACCGCCCGCCCGAACGGCTCCTCCCAGGACGGCAGCAGCAGGACGTCGAGCGCGCGGATGATCTCAGGCACGTCCTCGCGCTCGCCCAGCCACGACACGCGATCCTCCAGGCCGTCCCGCTCGACGAGCGCCTGCAGGCGTTTGACGTAGTCGTTGTTGTCAAAGCGCGTAGAGCGGGCGATGAACTTGGCCGACCCCACCAGAAGCAGATGCGCGTCCACGCCCTCGCGGCACAACAAGCCCAGCGCCTCGATCGCGGTGTCCTGGCCCTTCCACGGGCTGAGCTGTCCCACGACGCCGAGCAGCAGAGCGCGTCCACCCGCCGGGCCGAGCCTCGCGCGAGCGTCGACGCGATCGATCGCATCCGGGTCAAAGCGCGACAGGTCGACCGGGTTGTAGACCACGTCCACCCAAGCGCGCGGCGCCGCGGCGCGCACCGAGTCGGCCGTGTAACGCGAGTTGGCGATGAGCGTGGTCGCCGTCGCCGCGACCAGGCGGAGGGTGAGCTTGCTGGCGGCGCCCGGAGGCAGGCAATCGCGCACATGCACGATCGTCGGCGTGCGCGACAGGCGGGCAATGCCGAGCACGATGCCGGCGCGGATCGAGTTCGCGTGCACCACGTCCGCCCTGTGCGAGGCGGCGGCGCGACGCACCTGCCATCCCGCGACGGCCATCTCGACCAGAGCGCGCGGCGTGTGCAGGGGGTGCACTCGCAGGCTGCCGGCGGTCCCGGTGATCGTCGTCGTGGCGATGCCTCGCTGCCGCGCGAGCGCCTGCAGGGGGCCCGGCGGCGTCGCCAGCAGGGGCTGCACCGTGTCGGGCAACGCGCCGAGCAGATCCAACAGCGAGCGCTCGGCGCCACTGACGACGGCCGTGTGGCTGACGTGGAGCACCCTCATGGGCTCGCGCGCCCAGCCTCGGGCGCCGGCGCCTCACCGCCAGCCGGCGATGAGCCGACGCCGGCCAACAGCAGCGCTTCCACACGCGCGACTACCTTGGGCCAGGCAAACTGCTGCGCGCGCGTTTGGCCCGCCGCGCCCAGCCGCGCCGCCAGCTCGCCGTCGCCCAGCAGCTTTGTGATCGCCTCGGCGACCGCGAGCGGGTCGGTGGGGTCGATCAGCAGCCCGGTCTCGCCATCGATGACCGCGTCGACCGCGCCGCCGACGTTGCCCGCCACCACGGGCTTGCCGTATGCGGCGGCCTCCAGGTAGGCGATCCCGAAGCCCTCACCGGCAAACTGCCCGGCGGGCAGGCGGCTGGGCATCGCCAGCACGTGCGCGCGGGCAAGCCACGCGTCGCGCTCGTCGTCGGCAACGGCCCCGAGGAAGCGCACCGCGTCCGCGACGCCGTAGGAGCGCGCGAGCTGCTCCAGCCCGGGGCGCAGAGAGCCCTCGCCGATCACCACCCAGCGGGCGTCGGGCACCTTCGCCAGCACCAGCGCGAGGGCGCGGATCATCACGTCGTGTCCCTTGTAGCGCTCCTCGACACGCGCGATCGTCACGATCGTCGGCCGGTCGACCGCCCGAGGCGACGCATCGCCGGGTATGTCGGCGCCGTTGGCGATCACGTGCACGCGCTGCGCCGACGGGGCGACCTCCGCGATCAGGCCGGCTGTGTAGGCGCTGACCGCTATCGAGTCGTCCGCATGTCGTGCGGCGAACGCCGCGAGGCGGGGCTTGGCACCGATCTCTTCGGCGTGGAAATACTGAACCGTGCGGGCGCCCAGCAGCCGGCGGATCGCCGCCGCAGCCGGGCTCGCGACGATGTGCGCGCTGAGCGTGACGTCCGGGCGAAAGCGCAGCGCGTGCGCGAGCGCGACGAGGTTCAGCAGGGCGTTGCGCCCGCCGCGCAGCATCCCGCCCCCGCGCACCCTGCGCACGCAGAGGCCGCTGGCGGCATCGAACTGCGCGGCGCCGGGCGAGTCAGGCGCGATCACCTCGATCTCCATCCCTGCGATGCCGGCGGCGAGTCGATGCGCGACGACCTGGATCCCGCCGGGCGCCGGCGGGAAGTCCGGGGTGACGATCAGCAGGCGGGGCCGGGCTCCTGGCCGCGAGCCGTTACGCCTCATCGAGTCCATGAAAGCGATCCGCCCACAGCCCGAACGAGAGCAGCGGCCAGAGCTGGTCGCTGTGATCGTGCGTCGCCGCCGCGTGCTCGCGCACCAGGCGTCCGGCGGCCTGGCGGTCGAAGAACCCCTCGCTGTAGATCGTTCCCCGCTCCAGCTGGCTGCGCAGCACGGGCGCGAGGGGTCCGCGCAGCCACTCCGCGGCGGGCACGCGAAAGGCGGTCTTGCGATACCGCGCGAAATGAGTCGTCGGGATGATGTCACGGGGCAGCATCGCGTGCACGAGCGCCTTACCGGCCCCCGCGAGGTGCATCGAGGTGTCCAGCGAGCCGGCGAGCTCGGCGAGTCCGGCGTGCAGGAACGCCGTGCGAATCTCCAGCGACACCAGCATGCTCGCGCGGTCGGTCTTGACGAGCACGTCGTCGGGCAGGTAGTGCACCTGGTCGAGGTGCATCAGCCAGCGGGCCGCCGTCCCGCCGTCGAGCTCGCCCGCCCGCGTCGCCAGGCTGGCCAGCACGTGCCCGCGGTCGAGCTGGGTCAGGCGCGGGCCGTAGAGCGCCTCGCGGCGGTGGCGACGTTCGCTGGTCACCCAGTCCAGGTTTCGCTCGAGCACCGGCGTCGGCGCCAGTCGCGTCGAAGCGCGCTCGATCGGGCCGAGCTTCGCGGACTGGCGCAGCGCGCCGGCGAGCGAGCGCACGGCGACATCCGGCAGCGCCGACTGAAGCCGCCGGGCCCGTTCCAGCCAGCGATAGCGCGGATATCCGCCGAACAGCTCGTCGGCGCCCTCGCCGCCGAGCGCGACGGTGACACGCGGGCGGGCGAACTCCGAAAGCGCGTGCAGCGGTATCGCCGCGTGATCGGCCAGCGGCTGATCCAGAGCCGCCAGGACGGCCGGCGCGCGCTCGGCTACGTCGGCCTGCGTGAGCGTGACCTCGTGGTGGTCTGACCCCAGGCGCTCGGCGACGGCGCGCGCCCGCTCGGTCTCGTTGACGGCCCCGGTGTCGTATCCGACCGTGAACGTCTTCAAGCGCTGAGACGACGCCTCGGCTGCCGTCACGGCCACGAGCGTCGAGTCGACGCCACCGCTGAGGAAGACGCCCACCGGCACGTCGGCGACCATGCGCGTACGCACCGACTCGTCCAACAGCAGCTTCGCCTCGGCGGCGACCGACGCAAACGACTCGCTTCGCCTGACGCCGACCTGAGGAGGCGTCCACCAGCTGCGCTCGCGGCTGCTCGCTGCGCCTCGCTCCCAGCTCAGCAGATGCCCCGGTGGCAGCTGGCGCACGCCTGAGACGATCGTGTCGGGGCCGGGGACGTATGCGAACACGAAGAACGCGTCGACCGCGTAGGGGTCGAGCTCGCGCAGCGCAGGCCTGACCTCCAGCAGCGACGTCAGCTCGGAGGCGAACAGCAGCTCGCCGTCGTGCTCGTGCACGAACAGCGGCTTCTCGCCGAAGCGGTCGCGCGCGAGCAGCAGGCGCGCGGCGCGCCGGTCCCAGATGGCGAAGGCGAACATGCCCTCCAGCGTGTGCACCATCGCCTCGCCGTACTCCTCGTAGAGGTGGACCAGGACCTCGGTGTCGGCGTTCGTGGAGAACGTGTGTCCCCGCCGGCGCAGGTCCTCGCGCAGCTTGGGATGGTTGTAGATCTCGCCGTTGAAGGCGACCCAGACCGTCCCGTCCTCGTTGCACAGCGGCTGGTGGCCGCCGGGGAGGTCCATGATGGCCAGGCGGCGGGCCCCGATGCTGACGCCGCCGGCGGCGTCGGTGTGCACTCCCTCGTCGTCCGGGCCGCGATGGCGCAGCGTTGCGCACATCGCTCGGACCGCGCGGCCCTCGGGGTCCTCGGTGCATCCTGCGATCCCGCACATGCGAGCAAACATAGATCATCGCGTCGCGCTCGCTGGACCTCGATCTGGCCGGCAAGGTCGCCCCGTACAAGCGCCGTCCACCGCACTCGCGCGGGCTCTCAAGCCGCCTGGCGCTCGTGCCGATAGACCAGGGCATGGCCATACCCGACCGCCCGGCGCACCGCGCCTCGAGCTCCGAAAGCGAAGGCAACGTGCAAAACCATCTCCGCAGGTCGCCGCGGCGGCCTCTCGTCCCGCTCGCAGCGATCCTGCTGACCCTCCTGCTGCCAGGCCTCGCCTCGGCGGGCACGCCCGCGGAAAACGAAGCCGTACGGGCCAGCCGCGCGGCCGAACAGGTCAGCCGCCAGGAAGAACGAGTTGCGCAGGCGCAGGCGAGGATGACCGCCCGCCTCCAAGCGAAAGCCGCGCGAGAAGCCGAGCGGGCGGCACGACGGGTCGCGCGCGCCGAACGACGTGCGGCCCGCCACGAGGCCAAGCACGGACCTTCGGACGCGACCGAAGGCACGCCGGCGAGCGAAACCGAACCCTCGACGTCGGCCACGGCGCTCAGAGGCTGCCGCCTAACCATCTCCCCCAGCTCCAAGCGGGTCGCCGCGGGCGAAACCGTCAGCCTCTCCGGCTCGGTGACCTGCCCCGCGGGGGCCTCCGCGGCCAGCGCCTCCGCGGCCGGCCGCGTGGTCACGATCACCCGTCGCAAGACAGGGGCCGGGCCTGCGCCCTTCGCGGTGGCCGCGACCGCGACTACCGACGCCGACGGTCTCTACACGGTGGCGCCGATGTCGGTCGAACAGAACACCGTCTTCCGCGCACGCCTCGGCACGAGCAGCCACGGCGCCCAGACCGCCGTCAAGGTCGCCCCCGTCGTCACGCTGAGCGGCCCCGAACCGACCGCCCAATCCTCGGTCGTGGGCGCCCCGGCCGCGCACGGCGCCCGCACGAAAGCGACCTTCACAGGCACCGTCACGCCGACGGACACGGGCGAGCAGGTCGCCCTGCAGGTGGCCTACCCGGGCAACATCGAACAATGGCGAACGGTAGCGCTCGGCCACGTCGGCGCAGACGGCGCCTACTCGATCAAACACGGCTTTCGCATCACCGGGGCGATGAGCGTCAGGACGGTCGCGCGCACGTGGAAGCTGCACGTTCCCGCAGTCTCCAACGTCGTCGCATACGAAGCGCCCCAGCCGCAGAATCCGCTGCTGACGATCCACGCCTCCGCAGACCCGATCTCGGCTGGCGAATCGGTGACGATCAGCGGCGTCGCGGCCGCAGGCGCGGGGCAGGCCGTCACGCTGCTCGCTCGCGTCGGCGGCGGCTCGTTTGCGACCGTCGCGACGGGGACCACCGATCCAAGCGGGGCATACAGCTTCACGCAGGCGCCGACGGTGAACACCAGCTATCTCGTCAGCGACGCCTCGGCCAAATCGGCCGTCGTGTTCGAGGGAGTCCGGCGGGTCGTCACCGTGGGCGCGGCGCCCAGCACGCTGGCGATCGCCACACCGCTGACGCTCAGCGGCACCGTCAGCCCCGCCGCGGCGGGGCAGCGGGTCTACCTGGAAACGCAGAACCCCTACGGCTTCAGCTTCCACGTCCTCGCCGTGGCGTCCGTCGGCGCCGACGGGAGCTACACGATCGCCGAGAGCCTTTCGAACGCTCGCGAATACGTCCTTCGTGTGAAGACGCCCGCGGACGCGAACGACCAGGCCGGCGCGAGCGCCCCGTTCAAGGTCGCCGTGGGCGCGACCGGCGGCGGCCCGGCCGCCGCGGCGCCCATCGAATAGGCCGAGCGCAAACCACGCGCCGCCCAGAGGCGGCCGCAACGCGCCCGCAACGGCTGACGGTCGGGCGACGGTGCGCTCCGCTACGGTCGAGCCGTGCCCGACGCTCCAGATTCTTCCCGGCCGGCGCTGCTGTGCCTCTCGCAGTCCTTCGCGCCCGACACCACACCGACGGCGATCCGCGCCGGCAAGCTGCTCGAACGCCTCAACCACCGCTGGGACGTCGACGTCCTGACCGAGGCGGCGGGTCCGCCGGTGCGCAGCGGGGTGCGAGTGCACGCCGTGCCCGGCCGTCGCCCGCGCCAGCTCATGGCCGCACTGCAGCGCGCGCGGCTGGGCAAGCTGCTGGAGCTGCTGGTATGGCCCGACGATTCGATCTTCTGGGTGCTGCCCGCGATCCTCGCGGGACGACGGCTGGCCAGGCAGCGCCCGCCGGCGGCGATCGTCGTGTTCATGATGCCCTACTCCGCAGGGCTGGCCGGGCTCGCGCTGAGCCGGCTGACCAAGCTGCCGCTGGTCCTCAACCTCGACGACTCGCCGACGTGCACGGACATGCACCCGCGCTTTCCGACGCGCCTGCACTATCGGCTGGCCAGGATGCTCGAGGACATCTACGCAAGGCGTGCCAACGCGATCGTCTACGTCTCGCAGACCAATCTCGAAGAGGTGCGCGCGCGGGCCCCGAGTCGCGCGCGCGAGAACTTCCACCTCGTTCGCTACGGCGGCGACCGACCCGAGCCGCCTCCACCCGCCGTCACCGGTGAGGATTTCGAGATCGCCTACGTCGGAGCGATGTCCGGGTGGTGGGCGCTGATCGGCGACGCGCAGCCGGGCGGTCGGTTCAGGAGCATCTATCGGGCGTGGACGGACCTCGGCCGCTACGAGCGGGTCGCCCTGGACGAGCGCACCTCGTCGCCCTCGATCATCGGCCGGGCGATCCTGCAGGCGCTGTCAGAGCACCCGGATTGGAGCGGGCGCGTCAAATTGGCGATTCGCGGCAACCCCTACCCACCCGAGGTGGTCGAGCGCGCGCTGCAGAGCGCCGGGGTGCAGAGCGTCGTCGAAGTGACCGGATCGCTCCCTCACGCGGCCGTGGCGCCGATCATGGCGGGCGCGGACCTGCTCTTCCTGACGCTTCCGGCCCGTCCGGATGGGTCGCG
>DATHJQ010000352.1:0-9221 GCA_035286505.1 Solirubrobacteraceae bacterium
GATCGCGGCGTACGTGGCGCCGCCGCCGGACATTGCGACCGTCGTGCTCGAGGCGCACGGCTTCGCCGATCTGATCGAGCGCGTCGATGACCTGCGCGCTGTCTCGCGCGAGAACGCGTCGGCCACGACCCACGTCGCAGAAGCGCAGAAGGCGGTCACAGCGCAGGCCAAGCGCCTGGCCGAGCTGGAGATCACGCACTCCTCAGAGACGCACGCCGTGCTCGTGCAGCGTGACGAGGTCGTCCAGCTGCGCCTCGCGCTCGTCAAGCGTCAGCTGCAGTTCGTCAGCGCGCGCAGCCACAAGAGCGCCGAGCTTGAAGAACTGCAGTCGCACAAGCACTCGCTGGAACATGAGCTCAGCCACCTGCAGGCGCGTGAACTGGCGGCCTCCGGCGTCACCTTCTCGGGCCCGATCGGCGAATACAACGCGACGCCCGAAGGCGCCTACGGCTTCTTCGCCGCAGCCGGCACCAACTACTCCGTCGGCGAGGAGCCGACGATCGCCGAGCACCTCAACACGATGGGCAAGGCGCTGCATCTGCACCTGATCGGCATCTCCGGCTACCGCTCTCCGCAGCACTCAGTCGAGGTCGGCGGTTTCGCCAACGACCCGCACACGCGCGGCGAAGCCTCCGACACGCCCGGCGTCGAGGGCGTATCCGAGGCGACACTCAACCAGTTCGGCCTGACGCGGCCGTTCCCCGGCGCGGCCGAGGCAGACCACATCCAGCTTGCCGGCAGCGCGTAGCCTACGACGACGGCGGCGTCGCCGGCGCCAAGCGCGTGGGCGCCCCAAACGGCAGGAGCACGTCCGGCAGCTCCACGCCGCCGTCGGCCTGCTGGCCGTTCTCCAGCAGCGCGACGATCGTGCGTCCGACGGCGACCGCTGTGCCGTTGAGCGTGTGCGGCGTCTGCGTGCGCGCGCGGGGCTCCGCGCCCGCCGCGTGCATGCGGATGTCCAGGCGGCGCGCCTGGTAGTCGGTCGTGTTCGAGCACGAGGTCAGCTCGCGATAGCGCTCCTGACTGGGCAGCCATGCCTCGCAGTCGTACTTCTTGGCGGCCGAGTTGCCGAGGTCGTTTACGGCGATGTTGACGACGCGGTAGGGCAGCTGCAGCTCGCCGAGGATCTCCTCCTCGATGGCGAGGATCCGCTCGTGCTCCTCCGCGGACCGCTCGGGCGCGACGAAGCTGAACATCTCGACCTTCTCGAACTGGTGCACGCGGAAGATGCCACGGGTGTCCTTGCCCGCCGCGCCGGCCTCGCGGCGAAAGCACGGCGAGAAGCCGGCATAGCGCAGCGGCAGGCGATCGAAGTCGAGGATCTGATCGGCGTGCAGCGACGCCAGCGCGACCTCCGAGGTTCCCACGAGGAACAGGTCGTCGTCGGGCAGCGCGTAGAGCTGCTGCTCGGTGTCCGGCAGGAAGCCGGTGCCGTACAGAGCCCGCTCGCGCACGAGCACCGGCGGGATGACGGGCTCAAAGCCCTTGCCGCGAAGCTTCGCGAGCACCCAGCCGACGAGCGCGAGCTCGAGCATCACCAGATCGCCTTTCAGGTAGGCAAAGCGCGAGCCCGACAGGTTGGCCGCGCGATCCATGTCGATCATCGAGCCGGCGAGCTCCAGGTGGTCGAGCGCCTCGAACGACAGGCTGCGCGGCTCGCCTACGACCCTCACCATCTCGTCCTCGGGACCGCCGGCTGCGGTCTCGTCGGGGATGTTCGGCAGGCGTGCGACCAGCTCGTTCAGGCGCTGCTTGGCGACGACAGCCTGCTCGCCGAACTGCTTGACCTGCGCGCTCATCTGCTGCATCGCGGTGCGCAGCTCGGGCGCGTCCTCGCCGCGCGCCTTGGCGGCGGCGAACTCCTCCGAGCGCGCCTTCTGCTCGGCACGCAGCGTCTCGGCCGACGTGGTCGCCGCGCGCCAGTCGCCGTCGGCAGCCAGCACGGCGCCGATGACCGCCGCCAGCGACTCGTCGCGCCGCGCGAGCGCGTCGCTCACGCCGTCGGGGTCCTCTCGGATGCGTTTGAGGTCGAGCACGCCCTCAGCCCGCCGAGAGCTATTTCTTCTTCGCGGAGGGGCCCGAGCCCGTCGTCTGCGCCGGGCTGGCCGATCCGGCCGCGGATGACGGCGCGGTCCGCTGTTTGCTGCTGGGCAGGCCCGGTTCTTTGACGCCTGGGGACGTCGTCGGTTCGTTGGTTATCGACTGGCTGATCGGCGTGCTCGGCTCGGTCGGAGCATCGCGCCCGGCATAGTGCGACAGGAACTGCGCGACCGCCTTGGCTTCGGCGCCGAGCACGATGTTCTCTGGCATGAACGCCCCGGAGAATCCGCCGTTGCGAATCGCATAGAGGACCTGCTCTTCGGTCTCGTTGCGGATGTTGAAGTTCGGCCCGTTCGTGCGCAGGCGGTTCTTGATGCTGGTCGCCGAGCCCTGCGCGCCGACGACCGACAGAGTGTGGCAGCCCGAGCAGTGGTCGCGGAACAGCACCGCGCCACGGCGGTAGGAGCTCGACTTGGCGATCCCGATGCCCTGCGAGCCGCAGCCACCGAGCGCCAGCGCGCAAACAAGCAGGATCGTGGCCGTGGCGGCGATCTTCGCGCGAACGCTCATGCGCGGCGGAATATATAGCTCGCCGGGGCATCCGGCCCCGCCGTCCGGATGGGAAGCGGCGCCATCCGGGCGCCGTTGACCGGGCCTCCGGCCCTTTAGACCCTGCGCTAGAAGCCATGGGCGGTGCCCGCCGCCCGCAGCGCCAGGAAGACGACGACGAGCGCCGACAGCGCCATCACGCCGACCTCGCGGCGCACGATCTCTTTGACGATCGCGCGCTGCTCCTTCTCAGGGAGCCCGCCGACGGCCTGCGCGTCGGGGAGCTGGCGCTGGTCGAGGATCGTCTGCGCCGAGGCGATGCGCAGCTGCTCGGCCACGACGCCGATGGCGAGCGGCAGCAGCGCGTAGAGGTAGAACAGCTGATCGGTGGAGTAGTTGCCTGCGGCCGCCAGCGAGCCCACGGCGAGCGCGAGCACGAGCGCCGAGCCCTGCCCGGCGCGCAGCAGCACCCAGAAGGCGCCCGCGCCGCGCTCGCTCGGGTCGCCGTCGTACCACAGCAGGGCACCCAGCAGCCCCGCCATGCCGTTGAGCGCCGCCACGACGATCGCGCCGGCGACGACGGCCTGCGTCATGCGCGCGCGCACGCCCGGCAGCGAGGCGCCGAGAAGCGTGTTTCCAGCCGTGATTTCGAGCCGATTGCCACTATGTAACACATTGCCACAAGCGGTGATATAACAGCGTCCGGTGCTACGCAGCTATCTCCCGGCGATCGTCTTTCTGGTGCTCGGCGGCGCCGTGGGCGGAGCGTTTGCGGCGCTCAATTCTTACATCGGTCCGCGCCGCGCGACGCCGCACAAGCAGGACCCCTACGAGTGCGGCCTGCCGTCGGAGGTCAAACGCGGCATGCGCTTCGGCATCAGCTTCTACCTGATCGCGATGCTGTTCATCCTGTTCGACATCGAGGTCGCCTTCCTCTACCCGATCGCCGTCGAGCTGCGCGCCTTCGGCAGCTTCGCGCTGGCCGAGTCGATCGTCTTCATCGTGCTGCTATTCGTGGCCTTCCTGTACGTGTGGCGCCGCGGAGCCCTCGAGTGGAAGTGAAACGCCAGCCGGCGCTGCGCGTGCGCGAGCTCAACGCGCACCAGCTGCTGCGCGGCGGCGAGCTGGAGGGCGCCAACCGCCCAGCGCGCCTCGAGGGAGAAGAGCTCGAAGAGTACGTGCAGGAGCGCGTATTGCTGACGACGTTGGACAAAACCGTCGCGTGGGCGCGCTCCAACTCGTTCTTTCCGCTCGGCTTCGGGCTGGCGTGCTGCGCGATGGAGCAGTTCCACGCCGCCGGCCCGCGCATGGACATCGCGCGCTTCGGCTTCGAGGCGTTTCGCGCCTCGCCGCGACAGGCCGACCTGATCATCCTCGCCGGACGCGTCTCGATCAAGATGGCGCCGATCATCCGCAAGCTCTACGACCAGATGCTCGAGCCCAAGTGGGCGATCTCGATGGGCGCCTGCTGCAGCTCGATGGGCGTGTTCAACAACTACGCGCTCGTGCCGGCGGACAAGTTCATGCCGGTCGACCTGCACGTGCCCGGCTGTCCGCCGCGCCCGGAGGCGTTGATGCACGGCATTCTCAAGCTGCGCAAGCTGGTCCAAGACGACCCGGACATGGGCTGGCGCGAGCGCTATGAGGCGGTCGGCACCGAGGAGGCTCCCTCGGATGTGTAGTCGCCGCCTGCCGGCGACTACCGGGCGACTGAATGCCTGACGCCACCGGGCTGGAGCTGCTGGCCCAGGAGCTCGGCGACGCGACGCTGGAGACCGTGTACTTCCGCGAGCGGGCGACGCTGGTGGTCGATCCGGCGACGATTCGCACGGTGCTGAGCGCACTGCGCGCGAAGGGATACGCCTTCCTGGCGAGCGTGCACGGCGTCGACCACTACCCCGACGAGCCACGCCTGGGGGTCGTCTACGAGCTGCTTGACATGAGCCGCGTGGACCGCGTGACGGTCAAGCTGCGCGTCCCCACCGACGCGCCGCACGTCGAGTCGGTCGTCGCGGACTGGCCCACGGCCGACCACCAGGAGCGCGAGATCTACGACATGTTCGGCGTCGTCTTCGACGGCCACCCGGACCTGCGCAGGATCCTCATGCCCGAGGACTACGAGGGCCACCCGCAGCGGCGCGACTTCCCCGTCGGCGGCGAACCGGTGATCTTCACGCGCGACGAGACCAAATGGCTGGAGGCGCGCGAGTGACGCCCGGTGAGCAGCCAACGCTGTCGGAGTACCGCAGGCGCGAGCAGAGCATCACGCTCTCTCCGCTGGACGAACAGGCCGAGCGCGAGGAGAGCGCCCAGGACGCCACGCAGGAGCTGCTGACGCTCAACTTCGGCCCGCACCATCCCGCCACGCACGGCGTGCTGCGCCTGCTCGTGACGCTGCAGGGAGAGGTCGTGCGCGACATCAAACCGATCATCGGCTACGTGCACACGGGGATCGAGAAGACCGCCGAGGACAAGGCCTACTGGAAGGTCATCCCGATCGTCGAGCGCATGGACTACCTGTCCTACTACTTCAACGCGATGGCCTACTGCGGCGCCGTGGAGACCCTGCTCGAGGTGCAGGTGCCGACGCGCGGTCAGTACCTGCGCGTGATCCACCTGGAGCTGAACCGGATCGCCTCGCATCTGATCTGGCTGGGCACGAGCGCGCTCGACCTGGGCGCGGTCTCGATCTTCCTCTACTGCCTGCGCGAGCGCGAACTGATCCTCGACCTGTTCGAGATGTCCTCCGGCGCGCGCATGCACACGCGCTACTTCCAGGTCGGCGGCGTGATCGACGACATCCCCTCCGGGTTCGAGCGCCGCCTGCGCGAGTTCCTGAAGGTGATGCCCGGGCGCGCCGACGAGTACGGCGCGATCCTCAACTCCAACCAGATCGTGCTCGAGCGCCTGCGCGGCACCTGCCCGCTGGACGCAGACACGCTCCTGTCGCTGGGCGTCACCGGTCCGTTGCTGCGCGCCGCAGGCAACCCGTGGGACCTGCGCAAGGCCACGCCCTACAGCTCATACGAGGACTTCCAGTTCAAGATCCCGGTCGGCACGGTCGGCGACAACTACGACCGCTACCGCTGCCGCGTGGCCGAGATCAAGGAGTCGGTGAGGATCATCGAGCAGGCGCTCGACGGCCTGCCCGAGGGCCCCTACGTCTCGCCCGACCGCAAGGTCGCGCTGCCGCCGCGGCACGAGCTGTCCACGTCGATGGAGGCCCTGATCCACCACTTCAAGCTCGTCACCGAGGGCTTTCGCGTGCCGCCCGGAGAGGTGTACTACGCAATCGAGAGCCCCCGGGGGGAGCTGGGCTGCTTCGTGCGCTCCGACGGCAGCTCAAAGCCCGCGCGCGTGCACATGCGCGACCCCAGCTTCGTCAACCTGCAGGCCCTGTCGCACATGGCCGAGGGCGGCTACATCGCCGACATGATCGCCACCGTCGCGATGCTCGATCCGATCCTGGGAGGAATCGACCGATGACGCCTGTTCCCCGTGTCGGCGACGAGGCCCGGGCCTCGGGCTGGGACCGCTCGACCGACCCGCAGAAGGACCCGGCGCTGATCCCGGACCCCGCGACGACGGAGGTTCCCGCCGAGCTGCGCAAGACGATCGAGGAAGCGATGGCGCTGTACCCCGAGCGCCGCTCGGCGGCGATCCCGGCGCTGCACGCCGCGCAGAAGCTCCACGGCTGGTGCTCGCCGCAGGCGATCGAGCAGGTCGCCTGCGTCATGCAGGTCACGCCCGCGTACCTGGACTCGGTGGCGAGCTTCTACGACATGCTCGAGAACCATCCCGTGGGCAAGCACAGGGTCTATGTCTGCACGAACATCTCCTGCTCGCTGCGCGGCGCCGACGCGTTGCTGGCGGCGATCGGCGAGGCGGCCGCCGAGGACGCCGACTTCAACGTGCGCCCGTTCGAGTGCCTGGGCGCCTGCGACATCGCGCCGATGGCGTCCGTGGATGGGGTGTACATCGGCCCGCTGAGCATCGAGGACGTGCCGCAGCTGCTCGACGACGCGCGCTCGGGGCGCCCGGTGCTGCCCGACAAGCAGCTTGCGACGCGCCCGGTCGCCGATCCGCACGCCAACTCCGAGCAGTACCCGGCGCACTCGCTCGAGCAGGGATCCTCGCGATGACAGACGCGCTGCTGTTCAAGGACATCGACGAGCCGGGCCTGAACACGCTGCCCGTCTACGAAGCGCGCGGCGGCTACGCGGCGCTGCGCAAGGCACTTGCGATGACACCCGCCGACGTGCTCGCGCAACTGGAAGCCTCGGGCCTGCGCGGGCGCGGCGGCGCCGGCTTTCAGATGGGCAAGAAGGTGTCCTTCCTGCCGCAGGGCTCGATGAGCAAGTACCTCGTGTGCAACGCCGACGAGTCCGAGCCGGGCACGTTCAAGGACCGCGAACTGATGCAGAAGAACCCCCACCTGCTGATCGAGGGCATCGTGATCGCCGCGCACGCGGCCTGCGCCGAGCGATCGTTCATCTACATCCGCGGCGAGTACGAGCTGCAGGCGAGCATCCTCGAGGCCGCGCTCGCCGAAGCGCGCGAGGCCGGCTACCTGGGCGAGCGCATCCTCGGCTCCGAGCACGCCTGCCTGCTCGTGCTGCACCGCGGCGCCGGCGCGTACATCTGCGGCGAGGAGACCGGCCTGCTGGACTCGCTGGAGGGCAAGCGCGGAAACCCGCGCCTGAAGCCGCCGTTCCCGGCCAACCAGGGGCTGTATCAGGGCCCGACGCTGATCAACAACGTGGAGACGCTCTCGACGGTGCCGGCGATCATGACGATGGGTGGCGAGCGCTACGCCGAGCTCGGCGTGCAGACCTCGACGGGGACCAAGCTCGTCAGCATCTCCGGCCACGTGCAGCGTCCTGGCAACTACGAGATCGAGCTCGGCATTCCGTCACGCGAGATCATCTACGGCCTGGCCGGCGGGCCACCAGAAGGCAGCGAGATCAAGTGCTGGTTCCCGGGCGGCTCCTCGGCGCCGGTGCTGACGCCCGATGACCTGGACGTGCCCTACGACTTCGATTCGCTGGCCAACGCCGGCTCGATGCTCGGCTCGGGCGCGATCATCGTGGTCGACGACTCGACGCCGATCGTGGATCTCGCGCTGAAGGTCGCGATGTTCTACCGCCACGAGTCCTGCGGCAAGTGCACGCCGTGTCGCGAGGGGACCAACTGGACCGTGAAGATGCTCCAGCGCATCGACGCCGGCCAGGCGACGCCGATGGACCTGGACATCATGGCCTCCGTGCAGGAGCACATCATCGGCAACTGCCTGTGCGTGCTCGGCGACGCAATGGCGATGCCGATCGGCTCGATGATCGCCAAGTTCCGCGAGGAGTTCGAGGCGCACATCGAGACGGCGCGGATGCGCGCCAACCTGACGCCCCCGCCCGTGCCCGCCGACGAACAGGCGCTGCTCGCGCACGGGGCGTCCTGATGCCGCGGCCCGAGCACAGGACGATCAGCTTCACGATCGACGGCCGCGAGGTGCAGGCGCCGGAGAACACGATGCTCGTCGACGCCGCCAAGCACGGCGACGTCGAGATCCCGGTGTTCTGCTACGAGCCCAAGCTTGGCAACCCGGTCGGCGCGTGTCGCATGTGCCTGGTGGAGATCGAGGGGATCGGCAAGCTTCAGACCGGCTGCTCGACGCCGGTCAAGGACGGCATGGTCGTGCACACGCAGACGGCGCGCGTCAAGGAGGCGCAGAAGTCTGTCGTGGAGTTCCTGCTGATCAACCATCCGCTGGACTGCCCCGTCTGCGACAAGGGCGGCGAGTGCCCGTTGCAGGACATCAGCTTCGGCTGGGGCCGCGGCATCTCTCGCTTCGTCGAGCCCAAGCGCCATTTCGTAAAGCCGCTTGAGCTGTCGCCGAAGATCGCCATCGACCGCGAGCGCTGCATCCTCTGCTACCGCTGCGTGCG
The DNA here is from genome assembly GCA_035286505.1 of Solirubrobacteraceae bacterium. Lineage (GTDB taxonomy): Bacteria > Actinomycetota > Thermoleophilia > Solirubrobacterales > Solirubrobacteraceae > Palsa-744. The sequence continues at coordinate 8,532 of DATHJQ010000352.1, forward strand.
CTTCTCCCAGGAGGTCGCCGAGGACTACCAGCTCGTGCTGCTCGAGCGCGGCGCGCACTCGTTCGTGTCGACCTTCGACGGTCATCCTTATGTCGCGCCTTTCAGCGGCAACATCCTCGAGCTGTGCCCCGTCGGCGCGCTGACGTCGCGCTCTTATCGCTTTCGCGCGCGCCCGTGGGACATCGAGGACGCGGGAACGGTCTGCACGCTGTGCCCGGCGCAGTGCAACGTCAGCCTGACCGTGCGCGACGAGCGCGTCATGCGCGTGCTCTCGCGCGAGAACGACGAGGTGGACGACGGCTGGCTGTGCGACCACGGCCGCTTCGCCTACCCGGCGCTCGCGCGGGGCGAGCGCGCCGACGCCGGCGTCAGCTCCCACGACGTGCACCTGGGCATGCGCGTGGGCGAGCCGCTGCTGCGCGACGGCGGCGAGCTGCGACCGGTCACCTGGGAGCGCGCGCTGCAGGAAGCTGCCGGGATGCTCGAGCGCGCCGGGCCCAAGACGGCGGCGCTGGCGGGCGGCGGCGCGACCAACGAGGAGGGCTTTCTGCTGTCGCGGCTGCTGCGCGAGACGCTCGGCTCGCCGCACGTCGACTCGCGCGCCAACGGCGCGCTTGCGCTCGAGCTGCAGCGCGAGCTCGCCGAGCCGCGCCTGCAGGCGAAGGTGTCAGACCTCGAGTTCGCGCACGG
>DATHJQ010000353.1:0-7179 GCA_035286505.1 Solirubrobacteraceae bacterium
GGCGAGCTACTGAGCTCTCCCAGCCCGTAAAGTCGTCCGGAAATTGCGGCAGGCATGGTCGACCGCATGTGGTGGAGCACGTACAGTTGTCTGCATGGACTCCGACAGGCGCGACTGCAAATGTGCAGACAATGCCTCACACCGCAACGCCCGACCTGGCGCTCGCCGCCGCGATCCGCAGACTGCGCGAGGAACGTGGGCTGACGCGCGAAGCGGTCGCCTTCCACGCTGGCATCACGAACGGCTCGCTCGCGCGCATCGAGCTCGCCCAATCGGCGCCGAAGTGGTACACGGTGAGGCTGATCGCGCGCGCGATGGACGTGCCGCTCGTTGCGCTGGCGAGGGTGATCGAAGACCTCGACTGAGCGCGGCGATCGCTCGCCGAGGCGTCCACTGACATGACGCGCAACTCCTACCGCCAGCGTCCGGACGTCGAAGAGCGTTTCGTCAGACGCGAGCTGGCCGAACGCGACCTCGACCTGCTGCGGCGCGGCGTCATGCTCGCGCTGACCGTCGCTGTCGTCGTCGTCGCGATCGTCTGCGTGCTGCGCGGCGCCTGGCCGCTCGGCGCCGCCGCCAGCACATGCATAGCAGCGGCCGTCCGCGGCGGCGCGCGTCACTGACCGAGGCGTGGGTACCACAGCCGCCGGAGCGGCGGTCGTCACCCAGATGATCTCGGGACTGATCGGCATCAACCCGCGGGTGGTCGCTGGCTCGGGCTCTCAGAAGCTAACCGAACATCCACCTGCCCGCCGCTGCGTCTGCCGCGATGCCAGTCTTTCGATTGCGCTCGATTGTTGACCGCCGCGCACGGGCCACGCGAGTGCGCTATCGTCGCACGGCGATCCTATCTAGCCGAATGCTGTGCTTTGTTCGGGATCGCGACCTAGACAGCGGGGGCGTTGGCATTGCATGCTGGTCGCCATGTTCTGATGCGCGTGCCAAGAGCGTTGGAGGGAATCGGAGCGGCTGAACCGCTTCCTATCGCCCCGACGTCGTTGGGCGGCGATCGTCTACGAGCTGACGGCCAGGCCGCCCGCCCGCCCGCTGTACATCGAGACACAGGGGGATGGACATGAAGCGAATCACAGTTGTGGGACTCTGCCTCGCAATAGCGTCCGTGCTCAGCGCGGTCGCCGCAGTAAGCGTGTCCGCGGCCGCGCCGGAATACGGGCGCTGCTTCAAACAGGCCGGCGGGAAATACAAAAACGCAAGCTGCACGCTTGCGTCCGTACCGGGGGAAGAAAAATACGAATGGTTCCCCGGGCCTGGACCGAAAGCCAAATTCACCTCGACGCTGAAACCCGCGACGGTAGCGACGCTCGAAACGACCGGGGGAGCGAAAGTGACCTGCACCGGGGAGACGAACTCCGGCGAATACACCGGGCCAAAAACGATCGCCAACCTCGCAATCACGTTCACCGGCTGTGAAGCCGGCGCTCTCAAATGCAGCACCGAAGGTGCCGCAGCGGGCGAAGTGATCACCGAACCGCTCGCGGCCGGCGTGGCGTTTGCGATCTTCGGGAAAAAAGAAAAACGAGAAGGCACGGGAATCGGTCGCGCCACCGCGCCCGCAGAAGGGGAAGTGATAGTCACGATGACCTGCGCCGGGCTGTCGGTGACCCTGAAGGGCACCGTTCTCAACTTCCTGATGCCGAACAAGATGCAGCTGACATCGATACTCAAATACAAGGCGACAAAAGGCAAGCAGAAACCGCAATTCTACGAAAACGAAGCAAAAGAAAATGAGTTCGGCGTACTCTTCAGCTCCTTCGGCGGCGGGCCATTCGTGCAGACTGGGCTGAGCGCTGAAGTCGTGCAGACAAACGAAGAAAAGATTGAGATCAACAAGGTCGTCTAGGCGCCCGTCGATCGCTGCAGCCTCCGTGAACGTCGCTTCACGGGGGCTGCACGCCTTGCGGCGCAGAGTGCACGAACTAGCTAGCGAGCAGCTCGCGCAACCCATCTTCGTCGAGCACCGCCACGCCGAGCCGCTCGGCCTTCGCCAGCTTCGAGCCGGCGCTCTCGCCGGCGACGACGTAGTCGGTCTTCTTGGACACCGAGCTGGTGACGCGTCCGCCGGCCGCCATGATCCGTTCTGTGGCCTGCTCGCGCGACCAATCGGGCAGCGTGCCCGTCAGCACGAGCGTCTTGTCGTTGAGCGGACCCTCCGACGGCGCCGGCCCCTCCTCGGCGAAGCGCAGGCCCAGCTCGCGCAGGTCGGCGATCAGCTCGCGCATGCGCCCGTCGTCCAGCTGCATGCGGATCGACGTCGCCATCTTCCCGCCGATTCCCGGCGTCTGCTCGATCTCCTGCTCTGAGGCGGCGAGCAGCGCGTCGATGTCGCGGAAGCGCTGGGCGATGTTGCGTCCGGTGACCTCGCCGACCTCCTCGATACCCAGCGCGAAGAGCACGCGCGCGAACGGACGCTGCTTGGACGCCTCCAGCGCCGCCAGCAGGTTGCGCGCGGAGAGCTCGCCGAAGCCGTCGAGCTCGAGCAGCTGCTGCTCGGTCAGCCGGTAGAAGTCGCCGGCCGTCTCGACCAGGCCGCGCTCCTGCAGCATCGCCACCTGCTTTTCGCCGAGCCCTTCGATGTCCATGGCGCCACGCGATACGAAATGCTTGAGGAGCTGCCAGGCGCGCCCTGGACAGACGGGGTTGGGGCACTTGGTGAAGACCGCCTCCGCCGCCTTGATCGTCTTCGTCGCGCAGAACGGGCACTTCGCCGGCGGGCGTGGGCGGCGTGGGCGGCCCTTTTGCTCGACCACGTGCGGCGCCGGCGAGACGACCTGCGGGATCACGTCGCCCGCGCGCAGCACGATCACGTCCTCGCCGGCCCTGATGTCCTTGCGTGCCAGGTCCTCCTCGTTGTGCAGCGTCGCCATGCCGATGCGCACTCCGCCAACGACGACTGGCGCAAGCACCGCGTAGGGGCGCATGTCGCCGAACTTGCCGACGTTCCACATGACCTTCTCCAGGCGCGTCACGGCCGTCGTCGGCGGGAACTTCCAGGCGATCGCCCAACGCGGCTCGCGCCCGACCGAGCCCAGCCTGCGCTGCAGGCGCAGGTCATCGACCTTCACGACCGCGCCGTCGATCTCGAAGTCGAGCTCGCCGCGGCGGTCCTGCCAGCGCAGGCACTGCGCGATCACCTCGTCCTCGCTCGCCAGCAGCTTGATGTCGTCGTTGACACGGAAGCCGTGCTCGCGCAGCCACTCAAGGCCCTGCGAGTGGCGGGCGAAGGAGAGCCCTTCGGTGACGCCCACCTGGTAGCACCAGATCGACAGCGGGCGCTTGGCGGCGTCGGCCGGATCGAGCTGGCGGATCGTGCCGGCGGCGGAGTTTCGTGGGTTCATGAACGTCGACTCGCCGGCTTCGGCGCGGCGCTCGTTCAGCGCGGTGAAGTCGGCGAGCGACATGTAGACCTCGCCGCGCACCTCCACCAGCGACGGCGCGTCCTCGACGCTCAGCGGGATCGCGGCGATCGTGCGCAGATTGTGCGTGACGTCCTCGCCGATCTCGCCGTTTCCGCGCGTGGCGCCCCGCTGCAGCGTCCCATCGCGATACACCAGGCTGATCGCCAGGCCGTCGATCTTCGGCTCGACCACATATTGAAACTGCGGCTCGGAGATCCCCTCGCGCGCGAGGTGGTTGCGCATCCGCTCAACCCACGCGCGCAGCTCCTCCTCCGAGCGCACGTTGCCGAGCGAGAGCATCGGCTCGAGGTGCTCGACCTTCTCCAGGCGGCTGACCGGCTCGCCGCCGACGCGCTGCGTCGGGGAGTCGGCGCTGCGCAGCTGGGGGTGCTCGCGCTCGATGACGCGCAGCTCCTCCAGCAGCGCGTCGTAATCGTCATCGCCGATCTCCGGGTCGTCCAGGACGTAGTAGCGGCGTGAGTGGTATTCGAGCTGCTCGCGCAGCTCCTGCGCCCGCGCGAGCGTGCGTGTCGGCGTCTGCGCGGCGCTCACGGCATCTCGTGCGCTGATCGATCTCGACCGGGCCGCGACCGGGCCGGCGCGACCGGGCCGTCGCCGACCGCTCGCCGACCGATCGGTGCCGCGAGCAGATCGTCCAGGTCAAAGCCCTTCAACGCCTCCAGGCCAGCGCGATCGGTCAGGTCGAAGTGGATCGGCGTGACGGCGACGCGGCCGGCAGCGACGGCGGCGAGATCCGTGCCGGGCTCGTCGTGGAAGCCCGGATCTGAGCCGTAGATCCAGTAGCGGCGGCGGTGCTCCTCCTCGCGCTCGAGCTTCAGCTCGTCGCGGTAGATGCGTTTGCCTAGGCTCGTGACCTCCACGCCGGCGGGCTCGCCCGCGGGCACGTTCACGTTGAGCAGCGTCGTCGCCGGCAGCGGCACGTCCTCGATGCGCTGAACCAGCCGGGCGACGAAGTTGGCCGCGACGTCGAACCCGAAGCCGCCGTCGTAGCGGTAGTCCAGCGCGCGCGCGCCCGACTGCTGGGAGACGGCGATCGACGGCAGGCCGAGCACGACGCCCTCCAGCGCCGCGGCGACCGTGCCAGAGTAGGTGATGTCATCGCCGAGGTTCGCGCCGTGGTTGATCCCCGACACGACCAGCTCGGCGTCGAAGCCCTCGACCAAGCCAAGCCTCGCCAGCCGCACGCAGTCGACCGGTGTGCCGTCGGTGGCGTAGCCGACCGAGCCATCGGCGAAGGGAACCTCGGCAACCCACAACGGCCTGCGCGTGGTGATCGACCGCGCCATCGCCGAGCGGTTGCCGTCGGGCGCGATGACCGCCAGGCGAACGCCGTCGATCGCTGCAAGCGCGCTGCGCATCGCCTGCAGGCCCTCGGCTTCGATCCCGTCGTCGTTGGTCAGCAGCACGTTCAGCATCTGCTTATTCAGCATAGGCGCAAGCCCCTACGCATAGGGGACGCTGGCGAGCGCCAGGCCGTGCGCCGGCGCCGTCCTGCCCGCGTCCGCGCGCGAGCCACCGTCCAGCAAGCTTTCGAACTGCGCGAGCTTCATCTGCCCGGCCGCGACTTCGAGCATCGTGCCCACGAGCACGCGGTTCATGTGGCGCAGGAACATGTCCGCCTCGATCCAGAACTCGAGCTCCTCGCCGTCGCCGATCCACTCCGCTCGCAGGACGTCGCAGCGAAACCAGCCGTGCTCGGTCTCGCTGGGCGTGAAGGCCGTGAAGTCGTGCTTGCCCAGCAACAGGCTCGCGCACCGGTCAAGCGCCTCGCAGTCGAGCTGTCCGGTCCACCAAAACGCCGAGTTGCGCATGAACACGCTGCGTGCGCGGCGCGCGAGCACGCGGTAGCAGTACGTGCGGCTGCGCGCGTCACGTCGCGCGTCAAACCCATCCGGCGCCGGCTCGGCCAGCAGCACGGCCACGTCCTCGTCGAGCAGCCCGTTCAGGCGCAGCGGGTCGACGGCCTCGTGCGCGTAGCTGGCCACCTGTCCCCATGCGTGCACGCCGCGGTCGGTGCGGCCGGCGACCGTCAGCGTCAGCGGTTGGCCGTCACCGCCGAGCTCGCCCAGCACAGTGTGCAGGGCGCGCTCGACCTCCCCCTGCACGGTGCGAAGATCGGGCTGGCGACTCCAGCCCGCAAAACCCGCTCCGTCGTACTCCAGCGTCAGCTTCGTAACCATCTGCGCAGCGCGCGCGACCGATCGATCGGCGAGCGGTCGGCGACGGCCCGGTCGCGCCGGCCCGGTCGCGGCCGGTCGAGATCGGCCAGCGTCGGCGACTTCAGACCAGCTCGATGAAGACCATCTCGGTCGCGTCGCTCTTGCGCGGACCGAGCTTGAGGATGCGCGTGTAGCCGCCAGGGCGCGCGGCGTAGCGCGGCGCGAGATCCTCGAACAGCTTGTGCACAGCGAACTTGTCCTGCGAGAGCGTCGACAGAGCCTGACGGCGCGCATGCAGGTCGCCCCGCTTGGCGAGCGTGATCAGTTTCTCCACCTCCGGCTTGACCGCCTTGGCCTTCGCCTCGGTCGTCTTGATCCGCTCGTGCTCGATGATCTCCTTGCTCAGGTTCATCAGCAGCGACTTGCGGTGCGCGCTGTCGCGGCTGAGCTGGTGTTTTTTGCGCTGGTGTCGCATGAGCGGGTCGGGAGTCTAGACGGCTGCGGGGGCTTGCTCAGTCTTGTCGAAGGTCAAGACCGCGCGTATGAAGCGTTTCGATGACCTCGTCGATCGACTTCTTGCCGAAGTTGGGGATCGCGTTGAGCTCCGCCTCTGACTTGGAGATCAGATCGCCGACCGTCTGGATGCCGGCGCGCTTGAGGCAGTTGTAGGAGCGCACGCCGAGCTCCAGCTCCTCGATCAGGATGCTGTACTCCTCGCCCTGCAGCGCCGGCGCGGCGCCGCCGCCGACCGCCAGGCCGTGCCCGTCGAGCTGACCGCCGGGGGTCGCGCGCAGCTCCTGGATGCGGTCGGCGTCGGTGAAGATGGCCAACTGGCTGATCAGCAGCTCGGCGGCCTCGCGCAGCGCCGCCTGCGGGTCGATCGAGCCGTCCGTCTCGATGTCGAGGGTGAGCTTGTCGAAGTCCGTCTTCTGCCCCACGCGCGCCTGCTCGACGGCGTAGGCGACACGGCGCACGGGCGAGAAGATCGAGTCGATCGGGATAACGCCGATCGGCTGGTCAGACGACTTGTTCTCCTCGGCCGGCCGGTAGCCGCGACCGCGGCCGATCGTCATGTACAGCTCCAGCTTCGTTTTTTTCTCGAGCGTGGCGACATGCACGTCGGGGTTGAGGATCTCCACGCCGGCGGGCAGGTCGATGTCCTTGGCGCTGATCTCGCCGGGCCCGCTGACGACCAGCGGCGCCTCGACCTCGCTTGCGTCGGAGTGCATGCGGCAGACCACGCCCTTGAGGTTGAGCACGATGTCCGTCACGTCCTCCTTGACGCCGTTGATCGTCGAGAACTCGTGTGCGACGCCCTCGATGCGAACGCTCGTGACGGCCGCGCCCGACAGGGACGAGAGCAGTACGCGTCGCAGCGAGTTTCCGAACGTGTAGCCGAAGCCGCGGTCCAGGGGCTCGACGGTGAACGAGCCACGGTTGTCCTCGACGTTCTCGGCGGTGATTCGGGGGATCTGGAAGTCGAGCATCAGGGTCCTAACGTCGTCGGGGGTGGAGCGGCCCGGAGTCGGGGACAGCAGGGGAGCTTGGGCTCCGGGCATGGAAAAGACGGGACTACTTCGAGT
>DATHJQ010000354.1:0-3652 GCA_035286505.1 Solirubrobacteraceae bacterium
CTGATCGATCGGGTCATCGCTGTCGCCTCTATTCGCCGCCGCGCCCTGCGAACCTCGCCGGCCGGGACGAAACGCAGTACGCGTCCTCTATCGTGCTTGACCGCTCGCTGCTGCAGGCACGGTAGCGCACACCTCGCGAGCTGACCGCATGCACGGCATCTTCTTCTACATAGGTCTCGGCGCCGGCCTCGCTGCGGCCTGCGGCCTGCGGCCGTTCCTGCCGGTGCTGCTGGCCGGCGCGCTCGCGTCCGGCAGGGCGCTCGGCGTGAGCTTCGCGCACGATCCATTTCGCTTCGCGCAGTCGGATTGGTGGCTGTTGGCGGTCGCCGTCGCGCTCGCCGGCGCCTACGCGCTGCAGCTGCTGCTCGGACTGCCGGTGCTCGCCGACCCTGATGCTGAGCGGGCTCGCCCGCAGCCGCTCGCGGCGGCGATCGCCGGACTCGGCTACGGCGCCGGCGCGGTGCTCTTCGCCGGCACGCTTGCGGCGCACGACGACGCATGGTGGCCCGGGTTGCTCGGCGGCCTCGTGGTCGTCGCGCTGGCGCAGCGCGCGGTCCTGCCGATCTTCGCGCGCGCGCGCGCGAGGCTCGACGACGGGGCAGCCAGGCAAGCGCTGACCGTGTACTTGGACGCCGTATCGCTGCTGCTCGCCGTGCTGGTCGCGCTGCTTCACCCGCTCGGCTACGTCGTGCTCGCGCTGCTCGTCTGGTTTGCGCTGCGCGGACGTGCGCGCGGCGAGGAAAAGTACGCCGGACTTCGCATCCTGCGCCGCTGATGGCCGGGCCCGGCGGGCGGCCGCCCAAGCTGGTCCTCTGCGTGATCGACGCGATGGCGCCGGAGATGCTCGAGCGCGCCGTCGACTCGGGCGCCGCGCCGGTGCTCCAGACGCTGATGGAGCGCGGCCGCTACGTGCCGGACTGCGTCGCCGCGTTTCCCTCCGTGACACCTGTCTGCGCCGCCTCCATCATCACCGGCACCGCCCAGGACCGCCATCGCGTGCCGGCGATGAACTGGTTTCACCGCGGCGAGCAGCGCTACATCGAATACGGCTCGAGCTTTCGCTCGGCGCAGCGCTTCGGGATCGCCCGCCAGCTGACCGACACGGTCTACAACATGAACCGCGCGCACCTGTCACAGGACACGCCGACGGTTTTCGAGACGCTGGACGACGCCGACGTGCGCACGGCGGGGACGACCTACCTGATGTATCGCGGGCGCCACCGCCACGAACCGCAGCGGGACACTGCGTTGACGCGCGTCGCGGCGACGCTCATGCGCCATGCGGTGATGGGCCCGCGCGAGCTGTTCTACGCGGACATCTTTTCCTCACGCCCGACGGGCTGCCGCTCCGGACTGGGCATGCCCGGCGTTCGCGACCGCCACTCGGGCTGCGTGTCCAGCTACATGGTCGAGCACGACCTGTTCGACTTCCTGCTGCTGTCGCTGCCCGACAACGACTGGTACTCGCACAAGCGCGGTCCCGAGGCCCAACTGCAGTCGCTCGCGCAGGCCGACCTGCAGCTCGCGCGCGTGTGCGAGGCGGCCGGCGGCGTCGACGCGTTCCTGTCCGAGCATGCCGTGATCGCGATGGCCGATCACTCGCAGGCGCCCGTGACCGACACGATCGCGCTGCAGGACGAGCTCGCCGACCTCGGCGTGCTCGGGCCGTCGCGCGCGTCCGGCGAGGAGGAACCGCGCATCGCCGTGTGTCCGTCTCAGCGCGCGGCGATGGTCTATGCGCTGCACGAGGCCGAGCGCGACGCGATGCGCGCGTCGGTCGTCACACGCGCGATGTCGATCGAGGGCGTCGACCACGTCATGTGGCTCGGCCGCGACGCCCACGACGTGCCGCGCGAGGGAGTACTCGCCAGCGGCGTTCACGGCGAGCTGCGCTTCAGGCCCGTCGCCGCGGATGACGACGGGTCTCCGCGCGACGAGACGGTGCGTGACCCGCGCGGCATCCGCTGGGCCGTCGAAGGCCCGCTGGCGGTGATCGGCGGCTCGGTCGCCGGCGGACGCCTGCTGACACCGGACTATCCAGACGTGCTTGCGCGCGTGTGGGCTGCGCTGACCTGTCCGGCCTCGGGCGAGGTCCTGCTGTCGGCGGCGCCGGGCTATGAGTTCATCGACTGGGGTCGTCAGGCGCACGTCGGCGGCGGCAGCCATGGCTCGCTGCATGCGTCAGACTCGCTCGGTGCGCTGATCGCCTACGGCGTCGAGCTGCCCGCGCGCGAGCCGGCGCAATGGGCGATCCGCGACGTGGCGCAGCTCGTGCTCGGGCACTTCGGCCTGGACGACGCAGACGCCGTCTCCGACGCGGCGCCGCCTGAGCCTCGCAGCCACGCCCGCCGGTCGCGCTGAACCACCCGTCGCGCCGGCTCGAAAGGGCGAGCGCTGGCGTTACGCTCGCGTGATGCCTCGCCTGCCGGCCAGCCTCGCCTGCTGCATCGTCTGCTGCGCCGCGCTGGCCCTTGCCGGCTCCGCCCGCGCGGCGTCGGGTGCGCTCGGCAGCGCGCCGCAGCCCTCGCAGCTGGCCTCGGGCGCGGTCGTCGGAGGCGCGTCCCAAACGAGCACCGCGCCCTCGGCGGCGTCCTCGGGCGCGGCGACCGGATCGAGTTCCAAGCCCACGCAATCGACCAGCTCTGACGCGCCGATCCCCGTGCCGCCGTCGGACACGCCGCCGACCGGTCGTCGGCTGTCGGCCAACGAGGTTCTGACGAAAGCCGAACGGCTGGCGAAGATGAGGGCCGTTCGCGCGAAATATCCCGGGTCCTACGGGGGCGCGTACTTGAAGATGCCGTTTCACTGGCAGGTCAGCTACTTCTCCAAGACCGGGAAGCAGGAGATCGGTCAGGTCATCATCGACGACCTCTCCGGGCGGGTGCTCGAACAGTGGACTGGCTTTCAGGTCGCGTGGACGATGGCCCGCGGCTACCCCGGGGCGTTCGGGCGCCATGTCAATGCGCTGTACATCTGGCTGCCGATGTGCGCGCTCTTCCTGCTGCCCTTCATGAACTTCCGCAGGCCCTTCTCGATGCTGCACCTGGACCTGCTGGTGCTCCTGTCGCTTTCGGTGTCGCTGGCGTTCTTCAATAAAGGGCGCATCTATGCGTCGGTGCCGCTGGTCTACCCGCCGCTGCTTTATCTGCTCGCGCGCATGCTCGCGCTGGCCCGCCCGAACCGAGCGCGCCGCCGCGGCAGGCCGCGCGATCCCGGCCCGCTTCGGCTGCTTGTGCCCGCGCCGTGGCTGGCGCTGGGCGTCATCTTTCTGATCGGTTTTCGCGTCGCGCTCAACGTGGCCGACTCGAACGTCATCGACGTGGGCTACGCGGGCGTGATCGGTGCGCAGCGTCTGGCGCACGGCAAGCCGCTGTACGGTCACTACCCGTCTGACAACGAACACGGCGACACCTACGGTCCGGTCAACTACGAGTCATATCTGCCGTTCGAGCAGATCTTCGGCTGGAGTGGCAAATGGGATGACCTGCCCGCAGCGCATGCCGCGGCGATCGCCTTCGACCTGATGGCGATGGCGCTCTTGTTTCTGATCGGGCGCCGCGTGCGCGGCCCGAGCCTGGGCGTCGCGCTGGCGTATGCCTGGGCGGCCTTCCCGTTCACGCTGTTCGCGCTGGAGAGCAACTCCAACGACACG
>DATHJQ010000355.1:0-7850 GCA_035286505.1 Solirubrobacteraceae bacterium
CGTAGCGGTGGCGGTGGCGCTCGTAGACGACGGCCTCGGCGTAGATCTCGCGCACCCTGGAGCCGGCGTGCAGCTTGATCGGATCGGCGCCCAGGCGCATCGTGCCGCCGAGGTTGGCGACCTCCTTCTGCTCGGGCAGCAGGTCGATCACGGGAAACGGCGTCTCGACGTCCATCTCCGTCGAGTTCGCCCCGTCCATGCCCGCGACGTGGCGGGCGAACTCGGCGACGGCCACGTGCATGCCCAGGCAGATTCCCAGGTAGGGGATGCGCCGCTCGCGCGCGACGCGGGCGGCGGTGATCTTGCCCTCGATCCCACGACCACCGAAGCCGCCGGGGATGAGGATCCCGTCGGCGCGCTCCAGGCGATCGCGCACGTCCTCGCCGTCGCCGCTCTCGATTCGCTCGGAGTCGATCCAGTCGATCTCCACGGTGGCGCCCTTCAGCGAGGCCGCATGACGCAGCGCCTCGGACACCGAGAGGTAGGCGTCCTCGAGCTGGACGTACTTGCCCACCAGCGCGATGCGCACCCCGCGCGACGCGCGTTCGGAGCGCTCGATCGACTCCTTCCAGTTGCTCAGGTCCGGCGCGGGCGCCTCCAGCGCGAACTGCTCGAGGATGAAGTCGTCGACGCCCTGCTCGCGGAAGGTCAGCGGCACCTTGTAGATGTCGTCGACGTCGCGCGCGGAGACGATCGCCTCCATCGGCAGGCTCGCGAACAGCGCGATCTTCTTGCGGATCTCTGGCGAGAGCGCTCCCTCGGAGCGGCACATCAGCATGTCGGGCGCGATGCCGATGCGCCGCAGCTCGTTGACCGAGTGCTGTGTCGGCTTGGTCTTGAGCTCGCCGGCGTGGCCGATGTAGGGAACCAGCGTGAGGTGGATGAACAGGCAGCGGCGCCGCCCTACGTCGACAGGGAACTGGCGAATTGCCTCCAGAAACGGCAACGACTCGATGTCGCCGACGGTCCCGCCGATCTCCGTGATCACGAAGTCGACGTCGCTGGACTCGGCGATCAAGGCGATGCGCTGCTTGATCTCGTCTGTGATGTGCGGCACGACCTGCACCGTGCCGCCGAGGTAGTCGCCGCGCCGCTCGCGGCGGATCACCGTGTCGTAGATCCCACCGGCCGTGACGTTGGACGCGCGGCTCGTGTTCGCGTCGGTGAAGCGCTCGTAGTGACCGAGGTCGAGGTCCGTCTCGGCGCCGTCCTCGGTTACGAACACCTCGCCGTGCTGATACGGCGACATCGTGCCGGGGTCGACGTTGATGTAGGGGTCGAACTTCTGCAGGCCGACTGTCAGGCCGCGCGAGACGAGCAGGCGCCCGATCGAAGCGGCCGCGATTCCCTTGCCCAGCGAGGAGACCACGCCGCCGGTGACGAAGATGAACCGCGTGTCGCGCGGAACCTGGGCGTGTCGGTCGGAGTATTGCGAGGTCATGCGGGCCTGCCAAGGCAGTCTAGTTGGCGCAGCAACGGAGTCCTTTCGATGAGTGTCGAGATAGAGCGCAGCTCCCCGTACACGGTGATCGCGCCAAGCAGCGCCAGCGCCACCAGCTGGCCGGTCCCGGAGAGCGCCAGCACCAGCCACAGTCCCGCCAGCGCACCGAGCAGGTTGGCGCCGGTGTCGCCGAGCATCGCCCGCTCGCGCAGGTCGAAGAAGCCTGCGACGAGCGCCGGTGCGACGAACAGCCCGATCGCCCACAGCGGGCGGACTTCGCCCGAGCCGAGGCCCAGACCGATCCCGAGCGCCACGAAGGCCTTGCTCGATCGCCCCGGGCGAAGGTCGAGCAGGTTGAAAACGTTCGTGGCGAGCACGAGCACCGCCGCCGCCAGCAGCCAGCGCCCGTCCGACAGGCTCAGCCAGCTCATCGCAAGCAGCGCCAGGCCAGCCGAACCGCCAGCCTTCAACAGGCCGGTGGAGATCTCGCCGCGCAGCAGCGCGCGGCCGTGTCCGCGCCAGCCACGCGGCGCCGGGCGGCCCTCTTGGCGGTCGGGCGCGCGCCGCTCGCCCAGCGTGTCGTCGATCACGCCGAGCGCCGCAACGCCCACGACGTAGACGGCGATCGGGAAGACCTCGGGGTGAAAGACCTCAGCCGAGGCGAGCACCTGCAGGAGCATCAGCGGGATCAGCGCCAGCAGAGCCGCGACGAGCGAGAGAACGCCAAAGGGAAAGGGAAGCATTCGAGCGCGGTAGTTGGCCCTCGTATGGCCTGCGTCGCAGAGCATTCGCAGCACTCCCGGGGCGAGGATCGTGGCGCTGAGAAGCGCGATCGCAAAAGGGAGAGCGTGCATTCCTGCAAGCTAGCGACGAATGCGGATGGGACAGCGGGCGCAAAATCGGTCCTTCCGGGCAACCGATGCGTCAAGGTTGTGGCGAGCTGCCGACGACGTTGGGCAGCAGCGAATCGGCGGTGGCCTTGGTGCCATAGGCGCCATGCGAGCCGGTCAGGGCGTAGATCAGCGCGGCCTGGCCCGCGGTCGCGTCCAGGTCGTCGACGCTGGAGATGTCCTTGCCCTGATACCAGGGGATCTGCGACGGTTCGGTGAGGCTCAGCTCGACTCCGACGATCGGCGTTCCGACGGCCGCGGCGCCGTCGAGGAAACCCGACTCGAAGGCGGCTGCCGCCTTTGACTGTTCGGGAGTCTGGGCAGTCGCCTCGTTGCGCACGATCACCAGCCCTTGCAGGCGACCGAGCTGTCCGTCGAAGGCCGTCAGCAGCCGCCCGCGCACACGGCTGATCAGCTCGCGTTCGACGTTCTGGCCGCCGCTGACGAGCTGCTTGGCGACGATCGCGCCGAAGCGTTCGACGAGCTCGCTGGAGACTTCGCTGCCCTGCGCTTCCTGACCGGTCGTTTCGCCTTCGCCGCCCGCCGCGGCGGTCGGTGGCGTGCCCGCCAGCGCCGCGTAGCGTGTGCCTTCGGCGGCCCGGCCGATGCCGGTCAGGTCCAGCGGCTCGCGCACCGCGACGACCGTCGCCAGATCGCCGCCGGCCCGCGTGACCGCGTCGCGCACCAGCGTGTTTATGTGGTTGGACGGGGAGCCGAGGAACACCAGGCCGATCCCCTGGCCATCGAGCAGGCCGTGCACGGCGATCGGGTAGAGATCGTTGGCGAAGGCTTCTTCGCTGCTCAGCTGGGCGCTCAGCTGGCTGGCGTGGCGCTGTTCGCCGCGGACTTCTTCTTTGAGGTCGTGGACGATGCCGCTCTTGGCCGAGGAGACCAGATCGGAGTCGCCGATCGCCACGCCGATGACCACGCCGACCGCGAGCGACAGCAGGACGGCCGCCAGCGAGAGCGCGTGGTAGCGAAAGTCGAACACTGTGGCTTGGGGGGCGGGCTCAGCCGCCCAGCAGCAGCTGCAGCTTCAGCCAGAGCAGGTTTACGACGTCGCGCAGCGCCGGCGTCGTCCAGACCACGGCGATCATCGCGACGAGCCCCGCGGCGATCACGACCAGCAGCGGCGTGAGCCCCGGTCGCGGACGGTACAGCCGGCTGACCCCCTTGGCGTCGACGAGGATCTCGCCGATGCGCAGGCGTGTCAGGAACGTCGAAGACATGCCTTTGCGGTTGCGGTCGAGGAACTCCACGAGGTTGAACTGCGAGCCGACCGACACGATCAACCGCGCGCCCTTCTCGGCGGCGAGCAGCATCGCCACGTCCTGGCTGGTGCCCGGGGCGGGCACGAGCTTGAAGTTGACGCCCATCTCCTGCAAACGCTGCCGGCCCGGCGCGCGCCCGTCGGGGTAGCTGTGCACGACGAGCTCCGCGCCGCAGCGAAGCGCCGCCTCGCCCGCCGAGTCCATGTCGCCGACGATCATGTCCGGCGTGAGCCCAGCCTCCAGCAGCGCCTCCGCGCCGCCGTCCACCGCGACGATCACCGGGCGCATGTCGCGGATGAAGGGGCGCAGCGCGCGCAGGTCGCGCTGGTGTTCGACGCCGCGCACGACGACGAGCGTCGAGCGGTCGCGGAAGTCGGTGGCGAAGCGCGGCAGCTCGATTCCCCCGGCCAGCAGTTCGCGCTCCTCGCGCATGTGCTCGATCGTGTTGTGCGCGAAGCGCTCGAGCGCATCGCCGATCTCGCTGCGCCGAGCCTCCGTTTCGGCTCTCACCCGCTCGATCCCGAGCACGTCGCCGCTGGCAAGCAGCTCACCCCGGCGCAGCACCTCCCCGAGCGTCCGCTCGGCCGGCCCTTCGGCGACGACTACCAGCGGGTCTCCGTCTGAGAGCAGGTCGAACAGCTCGTCGTCGGGCAGGTCGACGAGCAGGATTCCCGCTTCGACGAGCAGCTGCGGGCCCATGTTCGGGTAGGAGCCCGACGACGACGCGCCGCAGTTCAGCACCGCCGTCACGCCCGCCGCGACCAGCTCCTCGGCGGAGACCCTGTCGAGATCCTCGTGGTCGATCAGCGCGATGTCGCCGCGCATCAGGTGCTTGACCAGCAGCTTCGTGCGCCGCCCGGCGCGCACCGGGCCGCTGACGGTGTGCCGCACCATGCGCCGCTGCGGCGGGACGATCCGGCCAGGCGCGGATGGGAGCGCATCCTTCGCTTGACTTGGCGCCGACGGGCTCGGTCGTGTCGCGGCCATCGCAGCGAGAGTAACGCCCGCGGGCGTCGGGCGCACGCATTGGGAGGTGCTCAGGCGGCGCGACGCAGGTCCCGTGCGTGCCTGCGCGCGCCCGTGTCCTCGGCGTCGGCTCCGAGCATGCGCACCAGCTCGGAGACGACATCGCGCTCGGCCAGCTGCACGACGGTCGTGCACGCCAGCTCGTCGGCGGTCTCCTTGACGATCGAGAAATGACGGTCGCCGAGCGAGGCTATCTGCGGCAGGTGGGTGATGCACAGAAGCTGAGTGGACTCGCCCAGCTCGCGCAGTCGCGCGCCGACCGCCCGCGCGGCATGACCGCCGATGCCCGCGTCGATCTCGTCGAACACGAGCGTCTCGGTCGAGCCGCCGGCGGTGCGCCCGCCGGGCGCATCGCGCTTGGCGCGCGCCGTCTTGCGCCCTGACGCAGCTGCCCCCGCCGGCGTCGTGCGACGGCACGCCGTGATCAGCGCGAGCATGATCCGCGAAAGCTCGCCGCCGGATGCGATCTCGCGCAGTGGCCCGGGCGGCACGCCGGGGTTGGGTGCGACGAGGAACTCGACCGCATCCCCGCCCGACGGGCCGACGTCGCGCGCGCTCAGCGCAACCTCGAAGCTCGCGTCGGGCATCGCAAGCGAAGCAAGCTGCTCGCAGACGTCTCGCTCGAGCGCCCCCACCGCGGCTTCGCGGGCGCCGCGCAGCGCGACGACGTGCTCGTGCAAGGTCGCCTCGGCCTGTCGCAAGCTGTCGCCAACAGCCTCCAGCGCCACGTCGGCGCCCGCCAGCTCGTCGCGGCGCTCGCGCGCCGTGGCCGCGTGATCGAGCACGCCGGCGATGCTGCCGCCGTGCTTGCGCATCAGCCGCTCCACGCCCGCCAGGCGCTCTTCGATGCCGTCGAGCGTAAGCGCGCGACCGTCGGTGAGGCCGAGCTCGTGCGCCTCGCCATAGCAGCGCAGCTCCGAGGCGAGGTCGCCCGCCTCGATCGCCAGAGCACGGAGGCGCTGAGACATCGCGTCCAGCCGCGGGTCGACTCCCTCCAGCGCCTCCAGCTGGGCGTTGGCGCCCACCAGCACGGTCGCCACGCCAGGGCGCTGGCAATCGTCGGGATCAAGCGCGTCGGCGCCAGCTGCGGCGGCTGAACGAAGCGCGTCCAGGCGCCGCATGCGTTCGCGCGAGCGCATCAGCTCGTCATGCTCGTCCTGGTCCGGCGCGGCGGCGTCGATCTCGGCGAGCTCGAACTCGATCAGGTCGAGCTCTCGCTCGCGTGCCCCTGACAGCTCGCGCAGCTCGTGCATTTGCGTCCTGAGCGCCCGAGTCTGCGCGAACGCCTCGGCGCAGGCGCGCAGGCTCAGCTGCTGCTCGGCGCCGCACAGCTCGTCGAGCAGCGCCAGCTGCTTGCCGGCGATGGTCAGCTTGCGGTGCTCGTGCTGTCCGTAGAAGGACATCAACCGAGCCCCGACGTCGCGCAGGTCACCGACGCTTGCCGAGCGGCCGTTCAAATAGGCCCGCGTGCGCCCGTCGGCGCTGACGCGCCGCGAGAGCACGATCTCCTCGCTGTCGGGCGCCAGGCGCTCGCGCAGCTCGTCGGGCAGCGACTCGGGGAGCTCGAACACGCCCTCGACGTAGGCCTCCTGCGCACCGGGCCTGACGATCCCCGACCGCGCCCGGCCGCCGAGCAGCAGGTCAAGCGCATGTGCGAGCACCGTCTTGCCCGCCCCGGTCTCCCCCGTGAGCACGTTCAGCCCGGGCGCCAAGCGCAGCTCGGCGCGCTCGATCAGCAGCAGGTTCTCGACGCGCAGCTCAGACAGCACGTCCGCAGGTCTAGCAGCGCACGCCGACGGATCGCGCCGTCTGAGGAGCTGGACGGCGCGGCGCGCGAGTCGGGGTGAGGCTGCCCTCCGGCGCGGCGGCCAGGCGCGCTGCGGGACTGTAGCCGTCGCCTCGGGCTGACGATAAGGGACGTAACCTGTGGCGACGGGGCGACGGAGCCTGTGATCGGCGACCGCGACCCTGCGCATACTCGTCCGCCAAAAGGCATGGCTGCCAGCGACCGAAATCCAGCTTCCGACCGGCCCGCGACCGGCGGCGTCCCCTGCCTGACGGCGAGCGCGCTGCACGAGCGCCTGGCCGAGGAGGTCAATCGCGCTGGCCGACACGGAACGCCGCTGAGCTGCCTGCTCGTAACGATCGGCAACCTCGAGGAGCTGGCGCGCGAGCACGGCGACGAGCTCTCCGAGCAGACACTCGGTTATGTGGCCGGCGTGCTCGCCGGCCAGGTGCGGGGCTTCGACCGCGTCGGGCGCCCCAGCGACTTCGAGCTGCTGCTCGTGCTACCGGGGGCCGATGGGCCTCGCGGCGAGATGGTCGCCAGGCGTGTGCTCGAGCGCCTGCGCACGATCAAGGTGGAATCGGACGGGACGCGTCGGCCGCTGCGCATCTCGGTCGGCCTTGCAGCGTGGCAGGAGGACGTCGGCGCCGAGGAGCTGCTCGAGCGTGCGCGCGCCGCCGCGCGCCGCGGCAACGGCGCCGAGAACGCCTCGGCGCTCACCAGCCCATCGCCGCCCGTGCTGGGACGGCCGCACGGACCTGCATAATCAGAGCGTGCTCTCGGGATCTGAGCTGTGGCTGCTTCGCCTGATGGCCGACCGCGGCCTTGCGCTGCTTGACGCCGACACCCTGCTGATCGTGATCGAGGAGCGCGGCGAGCTGCGCGTCGCCGCCTCGGCAGGATCCTCGACGATGCGGGTGCGCATCGTCCCTGTCGACGGCAGCGCGCTCGGTGAGCTGTATCTGTCGGACAAGGCGCAGGCGCTCGATCGGCCCCGCGGCAAGGACGCGGCGTGGCTGCACGAACTGGGCGTCGAAGTGCGCGCGGCGCTCGTGGAGCCGCTGAGCCTGGAGAACCAGGGCGGCGGCATGGTGATCGCGCTGCGCACCAACGGCGGCTTTCGCGGACCGGACCGTGACGCACTGCAGGCTTTCGCGACAAGCGTCGCCCAGCGACTCGTGGCGGAGCGCTCGGTGGAGATCGAACGGCTTCGCTACGGCATGGAGGCACGCGAGCGCGAGCGCACGCGCTGGGCACGCGAGATCCACGACGAGAGCATCCAGGGCATGGGCGCGCTGCGCCTGCGCCTGGCCAACGCGCGCGACATCGACGATCCGCAGGCGCTGCGCGAGGCGGTCGACGTCGTGCTCGACGGGCTCGGCAACGAGATCGACGGCCTGCGCCACCTGATCACCGAGCTTCGCCCCGCGGCGCTC
>DATHJQ010000356.1:0-8554 GCA_035286505.1 Solirubrobacteraceae bacterium
GGACTCTTCCAGCAGCGGCGAGGAGATGGCGGCCTTGGCGGCGTCGGCGCTGCGGCTCTCGCCGCCGGCCGTGCCGATGCCCATGAGCGCCGAGCCGGCGTCCTGCATGATCGTGCGCACGTCAGCGAAGTCGAGGTTGATCAGGCCAGGGATGGTGATCAGGTCGGTGATGCCCTGGACGCCCTGGCGCAGCACGTTGTCGGCCTCGCGGAAGGCGTCGAGCATCGACGTGCGGCGCTCGACGACGGTCAGCAGCTTCTCGTTGGGGATCACGATGAGCGTGTCGACGACCTCGCGCAGGCGCTCGATGCCCTCTGTGGCCTGGCGGCCGCGCTGAGAGCCCTCGAACTCGAACGGGCGCGTGACGACGCCGACGGTCAGCGCGCCGATCTCGTTCTTGGCGATCTCGGCGATCACGGGAGCGGCGCCAGTGCCGGTGCCGCCTCCCTCGCCGGCGGTGACGAAGACCATGTCGGCGCCCTTCAGCGCCTCCTTGATGTCGTCGCGCGACTCCGACGCGGCGGCCAGGCCGACGTCGGGATTGGCGCCGGCGCCGAGGCCCTTGGTCGAATCGTGGCCGATGTTCAACTTGATGTCGGCATCGCACATGGCGAGCGCCTGAGCGTCGGTGTTGGCGGCGATGAACTCCACGCCGCGCAGTCCGGCGTCGACCATGCGGCTGACCGCGTTGGTGCCGCCGCCGCCGACGCCCACGACCTTGATGACCGCCAGATAGCTTCCGCTGCTCTCCATGATGGTTCTGTCCGAACCCTTCAGTAGAAAATTAGGGTTCGCAGCATACAGCCTTGCGAACCGCCGAGACGGGCACGTTATGCAGGCAACTTCGCCCTGTCAACGACAAGGTCCAGTCTCGCAACGATCGTTGCAGAACGGCCAACTCTCGACCAGTGGCTGAGCATTGCTTCTACCACTGGCTAGACCTCTAGTTTAGGTTTAGATTTAACAATGTCCGTCGAGTGTGACTATCCGCCGGCTTCCGAAGTGGCCGAGCTCGCGGGTTCTTCGCTGCTCGGCGAGGAGGATTCGGCTTCGGGCTGGGCTTCGGCTTCGCCCGAGGTCGAACTCGAGCTGGCGGGCGCGCCGGCCGACGAGCCCCCGCCGACTGCGGCCGAGAGACCTTCGTCGAGTGCTTGCGCCGATTCGCCGGCGCTCGATGCCGAGCTCGAGGATTCCACTTCTGCGGTCGACAGCGCCGGCACGACGCCGCCGGCAAAGCCCGCGGCCGGGCGTTCGGGCAGGCGCAGGTCGACATAGGAGGCGCCTGCGGAGCTCGGATCGGCAAGCACGCGGGCCAGCGACAGCCACTTGGCGTGCGGCCGTGACGCGTCGCCGAAGTATGCGAGCAGTCCGCTGTGCATCACGAGCGTCAGGCCCTTGCTGGAGCTGTATGCGCGCGTGACCCGCCTGGCCAGCGGGGAGGGCGCGGCGCCGAGCACGGCCAGAGCGCCGAGGAGCGTCGTGTCCTTGAGCCGCTGCCCGGGCGCCGGCAACAAGGCCCCGGACACGGCGGGCAGCGATCCGGAGACCAGCGCCGGGCCGAGTGCGACGCCATCGGCCGCCACCGCGGTCTTCGCGCCAGAGACGGTCAGCGCGGCGACGGCCGGCTGCTCGATCACCTGGATGCTCAAGCCGTGCGGGAAGCTCGTGGAGATCTTCAGGTCACGCACCACCGGGTAGGCGGCCACGGCGGCGCGCAGGGCGGCGGGATGCACGTCGAGCGTGGTCATGCCGTGCGCGGCTGAGCTCAGCGCGGCGTCGATGGCGCGCGCCTGCGATCCATGTGCGCCGCTTACTCGGACATGGCTGACGGCGACCAGCGAGGAGTCGCGCAGCCAGATCCAGCCGCCGGCGAGCAGCGGGGAGGCGATCAGCGCGACGATCAGCGCGATGCGCAGGCGTCGACGGCGCCAGGCGTAGGACCAGCAGTCGCCGGCCAGGCGCGCGGTGGCCGCGAGCAGCGACGCCAGCCGGCCGAGCGCCAGATCCAGCGCGTTGGGCTGGCGGTGCGCGGATCCGCGGCGGCGCGCGGGCCGTCGTGCGGCGGGTTTGCGTGGACGCGCACGAGCCGGCTGGCGGGCGAGGCTGCCGCCTCCCAGGCGGCCGGCGAGCGAGCGATCCATCGACCTCTTTGTTCGACCTCCGGGCGCGAACCCCTACGTGGCCTCGCGAGCCGCCAGGCGGCTCGACGCTCACCCGCGGACGCGCTCCTCGGCGCCCCGACGCTAGGCCCAGGGCAGGCGCACGTCGCCGAGCGTCTGGACCTCCGGCTCCAGCTCGACGCCGAAGCGCTCGAGCACGCGCCGGCGCCCCTCGGCCATCACGGCGAGCACGTCGGCCGTGCTCGCGCCGCCGGTGTTCTCGATGAAGTTGGCGTGCTTGGGCGAGAATCGTGCGCCGCCGACGGTCAGGCCGTTGCAGCCGGCGTCGGCCAGCAGAAGACCCGCGCTTCGTCCCTGCGCGTGCTCGTCGCCGGGGTTCTTGAACGTCGAGCCGAAGGTCTTTATCCCCTGCGGCTGGACCTCGTGACGACGTGTGCGCATCTGCTCGAGCGTCGCCGTGACGGTCTCGCGGTCGGATTGCGCCAGCGAGAAGCTCGCGCGCGCCACGACCTCGCCGGCCGCGATGCTCGAGCGGCGATAGCCAAAGCCGAGCTCGTCCGGCGATCGGCGCTCGGCGCCGGCCGCGGTGACGACATCGACCCAGGCGAGCACGCGCGCCAGCTCGCCGCCATAGGCGTTGGCGTTCATGCGCACGGCGCCGCCGACCGTGCCGGGGATGTTCACGCCGAACTCGATGCCCGACAGTCCCGCGCGCGCCGCGGCCGCGGCGACGGCGGGCAGGCGCGCGCCTCCGCCGCAGGCGATCTGCGTGCCCTCGCGCTCGATCTGCGCGAGCCGGCGATCGAGCTTGAGCACGAGCCCGGCGACGCCGCCGTCGGCGATCAGCAGGTTCGAGCCCGAGCCGACGACGTTCACGGTCAGGCCGGCGGCGCCCGCCCAGCGCAGCAGCTCGGAGAGCTCTTCGTCGCCGCCCGCGCGCGCGAAGAACTCGGCGGCTCCGCCCGTGCGGACCGTGGACAGCCGTGCGATCGGCACGTCTCGCTGAACGGCGTCCGGCGGCTGTGCGAAACCTGCGGCGTTCATCCGGCCGCGCGTCCGTTCGGGGCTGCGCTCGGCGCGGTTGCGCGGTTGGCGCTCACGCCGCCGCCAGCCTGCGCCCGAGCACGTCGACGTCGCCGGCGCCCATCACCAGGCAGACGTCGCCGGCGGCCAGCAGGCCCTCGAGCACCGCGGCGGCCTCGTCGAAGGACGGCAGCCAGTAGACCGGCCGTCCGTGTGCGGCGTCGGCCGCCGCCTCGGCGATCAGCAGGCCGCTCACGCCCGGGTGATCCTGCGCGCGCTCGCGCGAGGCGTAGACGTCGAGCACCACGACTAGGTCCGCGCGCGCAAGCGCACGCCCGAACTCGGCGCAGAGCAGCCGCGTGCGCGAGTACAGGTGCGGCTGGAACACCGCTACCAGGCGCTCGGGAGCGAGCGTGCGCGCTGCATCGAGCGTCGCTGCGACCTCCGTCGGGTGATGTGCGTAGTCGTCGTACACGCGCGCCCCGCGCGCGCTTCGACCGAGCGGCTGAAAGCGCCGCCCGGCGCCGTGGAAGTCGGCGAGCCCGGCCACCGCGCGCGCGACGTCGGCGCCGGCCAGCCGCGCGGCCTCCAGCGCGGCGGCGGCGTTCAGCGCGTTGTGCGCGCCGGGAACGACCAGGCGAACCAGCTGGCCCCGCCAGTCAAAGCGCGAGCCGCCCGCATCCAGCTGCGGCGCGGGCACGTCGAAGCTGGCCGTTTCGGCCGGCCCGCCGGGCATCAGCGCGAGCAGCTCGGGACGATCCAAGACGACGATCGCGCGACTCGCGCGCGCGGCGAATGCGCGGAAGGCCTCGCGCAGGTCGGCGAGCGAGGCGAAGGTGGCGTGATGGTCGAGCTCGACGTTCGTCAGCACAGCGATCTCCACGCTCAGGCTGAGCATCGAGCGGTCGGACTCGTCGGCCTCCACGACCAGCCACTCGCCGTCGCTCCAGCGCGAGTTGGGCAGATCGTCGCCCACGGCGCCGCCGACGAGCCAGCCCGGCTCCAACCCCGCCGCGCGCAGCGCGTGCACGGCCATCGAGGCTGTGGTCGTCTTGCCGTGCGTGCCCGCCACGGCGATCGTGCGCCGCAGCGTCGTCAGCTCGCGCAGCAGCTCCGCGCGCGGGCGCTCGCGCAGGCCGCGCTCGCGGGCGGCGCGGCGCTCGGCGTTTTCCGCTGGCACGGCGGAGGAGAAGATGAGCTCGACGTCCGTGCCGGGCGGGACATTCGCGGCGTCGTGGCCGATCCGCGCCTGAAGCACGCCTTCTGCGGCCAGACGCTGTACGTAGGGCCCGCCGGCGCCGTCGGAGCCGCTGACCTCGGCGCCGAGCGCGTGCGCGGCGCGCGCGTAACCGCTCATGCCGGCGCCGCCGACGCCGACGAAGTGCAGGCGGCGTCCGACCCATGGCACGGCGGCGGCGCTCATCCCCCGGCCGCCTGCAGCAGCTCGCTCGCGATCTCCTGCGCGGCGTCAGGCCGGGCGAGCCGGCGCGACGCGGCGGCCATCGTCGCCAGGCCGGAGCGGTCGGCGAGCAGCTCGGCGACCTGGCGCGACAGCCGTGCGCCGGTCAGCTGGCCATCGGCGATCAGGACCGCGGCGCCGGCGTCGGCCATCCAGCGTGCGTTGGTCGTCTGATGGTCGCCGGAGGCGTGCGGATAGGGAACGAGGATCGCGGGAACGCCATGCGCGGCGATCTCGAACACCGAGCCGCCGGCGCGCGACACCACGAGGTCGGCCGCCGCGAGCGCATCGGCGAAATCGGCCTCGTCGAGATACTCGCGCAGGTCGTAGCCGTCGGGCAGCTCGCGCCGGGCGAGCTCGGCGTATTCGCGGCTGCCGGCGATGTGCAGCACGCGAATGGCGCCGATCGAAGGTCGGCCGGCGAAGGCATCGGCGGCGGCGCGATTGATCGTGCGCGCGCCCAGCGAGCCGCCGAACACGAGCACGCACGTCTCCCCCGCGCCAATGCCCAGGCGCTCGCGCGCGCCCTGCAGGTCGCGCGAGGTCGCCGGCACGGGCCTGCCCGTGACGCGGTAGCGCCTGCCGTCGCGCCCGGCGATCGGGAACGACAGGCAGACGCGCCGCGCGAACGGCGCAAGCAGGCGGTTGGTCAGGCCCAGGCGGCTGTCGGCCTCCGTCAGCACGATGGGAATACGCAGCATCAGCGCGGCAAGCGCCACGGGCCCGGCCACGTAGCCGCCGCCGCCCATCACTGCGTCGGGACAGAGCCGACGCAGCAGCGCGCGCGCGCGCGGCACGGCGAGCGCGGCGCGAAGTAGCGCACGCAGGGCGCGCAGCGGATTTGAGCGGCTGAGCCCTTCCACGGCGATCGCGTGCAGCTCGTAGCCGGCCTGCGGCACGAGCGCGGCCTCGGCGCGCCCGGCGCCGACGAACGCGACCTCGGCGCCGTCAGCCCGCAGCGCGGCGGCGACCGCCAGCGCCGGCACGACGTGCCCCGCCGTGCCGCCGGCCGCGATCACGATGTTCAACTTCTTGCTCATCGCCCCATCGTGCCTTTTCGCGAGCGCGCGCGTCGGCCGAGCGCCTGCGCGGCGTCGACACGGCGCGCACGTGCGCCGTGCCGCCCGAGGCGACGTTGAGCAGCAGGCCCATGCATGCGAGCATCACGATCAGGCTGCTCGAGCCGTAGGACACGAACGGCAGCGGCACGCCTGTGAGCGGCGCGAGACCGAGCACGGCGAACACGTTGAGCAGCGCCTGGGAGACGATCAGCGAGGTGACGCCGACGGCGATCAGGGCGCTCTGCATGCTGCGCGCGCCCTTGGCCGCGCGAAGGCCCGCGTAGGCGATCAGCCCGTACAGGAACAGCAGCGCGCACACGCCGATCGCGCCGAGCTCCTCGGCGATGACCGCGAGGATGAAGTCGGTCGGCGCCTCGGGCAGGTAGAAGATCTTCTGCACCGACTCGCCCGGTCCCACGCCGAACAGGCCGCCGGAGCCGATCGCGATCTGGCCCTGCACGGCCTGAAAGCCGCTGGAGGAGGCGTGCGCCCAGGGGTCCAGGAAGGAGGTCAAGCGCGCCCGCGCATACGGTTTGACCAGCGCATAGAGAGCGACCAGCACGAACGCCGAGCCCATGACGATCGCCAGCTTGCGCGGCTCGATGCCGCTCGCCACGAGCAGCGCGATCGTCGTAAAGGCGATGACCATCGCCGTGCCGAGGTCCGGCTGCGTGACGATGAGCAGGATCGCTCCACCGACGACGACGAGCAGCGGGTTGGCCAGCTCGCGCAGGTCGTGGACGCGCTGCGGGCGCTTGGCGAGCAGCGTGGCCCCGTACAGCACGAGCGCCAGCTTCATCAGCTCCGAAGGCTGGAACTGGAAGGGTCCGGGCCCGAGCCAGCGGCGAGCGCCGTTGACGCTCACGCCGACGTGCGGGACGTGCACGGCGAGCACGAGCACGAAGGAGACGACCAGCAGCGGTCCCATCAGCTTCTCGACTTTGGCGACGCCGTCCCGTGCGAGAAAGCGCATCAGCACCAGCCCGATCGTGCCGTAGACGAGGTACTTGACCAGGTAGCCGCTGCCGTTGCCGCGGCCCTGCAGCAGCGACGTCGCCGAGGAAGCGCTGTAGACCATCACCGCGCCGAATGCCAGCAGGCACAGCGTCGCCGTCAGCAGGATCCGCTGCTCCAGCGGCTTGGCGCCCAGCGCCGGAGCTTTGCGCCGCGCACGCCTGCCGTCGGATCGCGGCGCGCCGGCAGAACCGGAGCGTGCTGGCGCTGCTGGCATCTGCGCTGACTTCGACGTCCGCTGCGCTACCCCTGCAAGCCCTGCACGAGCTTGCGAAAGGCGTCGCCGCGCGCCTCGAAGTCGGCGAATTGGTCGAAGCTCGCGCAGGCCGGCGAAAGCAGCACGACGGGCCCCGCCTGCACGGTGCGGTCGACCGCGTCGGGGTCGCCGGCGACAGCCGCCGCGGTCGTCGCGAGCGCCCGCTGCAGATCGCCGCAGTCGTGCACGGGCGAGTCGATGTTCGCCAGCGCCGCGACGATCGTCGCGGCGTGTTCGCCGATCACGTAGACGCCGGCGCAGGCCCGCGCGACCGGCTCGCGCAGGCTCGTGAAGTCCTGGCCCTTGCCCCGGCCGCCCAGGATCAGGTGCACCGGGCGCCCGGCGAAGGCCTCCAGCGCGACGAGCGTGCTCGCGACGTTCGTCGCCTTGGAGTCGTTGACGTACAGCACGCCGCCCAGCTCGGCGACCTCCTCCAGACGGTGGGCGACGCCCGGAAACGAGGCGAGCCCCGCGCGAACCGTGGCGGGGTCGATCCCCCGCGAGAGGCATACGGCCGCCGCCGCCATCGCGTTCTCCGCGTTGTGGCGCCCGCGCAGGTGCAGGTCCGCCAGCGCGATCAGCGGACGGCCCTGCCACCACAGCTCGCCGTCGAGCTCGAATGCCGCCGCCTCGGGCTCCCAGCCGAACTCCACCCGCCGCGCCGCGCCCGGGATCAGCGAGCCAGTACGCTCGCCGTCCGCGTCCGCGGCGCGTCCGGCGCCGGCCCAGGCGCTGCGTTGGGGCAGCTCGCGCGGGAACACGGCCACGTCGCTTGGCTGCTGGCGCGCGAAGATCTCAAGCTTCGCGGCCGCATAGGCGGCGAGCGTGCCGTGCCGGTCCAGATGGTCGGGCGTGATGTTCAGCAGCACCGCCGCCTCCGGCGCGAACTCCAGCGTGTCCTCGAGCTGGAAGGAGGAGACCTCGCAGACCACCGTCGTCTCCCCGGCGAGCGTCCCCACCAGCGAGCTGGCCGCGGTGCCGACGTTGCCCGCCACGGCCACAGGCAGTCCCGCCTCGCGGTGAATGTGACCGATCAGCTCGACCGTCGTCGTCTTGCCGTTCGTGCCGGTCACCGCCACGAACTCGTTTGTCAGCAGGCGCCACGCCAGCTCAAGCTCGCCGAGCACCGGAGTTCCGCGCTCGCGCGCCGCAGCGATGACGGGCGCGGTCGCGGGAACGCCCGGGCTCTTGACGACCGTCGCGGTGCGATCCAACAGCGCGACACCGTCTGGATCATCAAGATAAAGCTCCACCCCTGCCGCAAGCAGCGCCTCGGTTCCCGCCACCCAGCCCGCGTCGAGCCCGACCACCTCCTCCCCGCGGGCGCGCAGGGCCAGCGCCGCAGCCGCGCCCGAGCGCGCGAGGCCGACGATCAGATACGGACCGGCGAAAATTCCAGGCCTCGGCTTCACCGGCCTGATTATCATGCAGTGAACATGACGCACGTGTGCGGGGGTTCCTCGATGGGCGGCACGGATACACGCTTTGAAATCAAGCAGGTCGTCTGCGGCATGCGCCGCACGCTCGTGATGTCGGGGGACATCGACGTGGCCTCGGCCCCGACGCTCGGCCGGGCGCTGGCGCACGTGCCGATGGACAGGGACACGCGGTTGGTGCTCGA
>DATHJQ010000357.1:0-5984 GCA_035286505.1 Solirubrobacteraceae bacterium
CACGCTCAATCGCTATCCCGACCCTTCCAGCTCGCTGCTGCGCCGACGGCTGAGCGACCGCTATGGCGTTGCGCAGTCGCGCATCGCGATCGGCAACGGCTCGTGCGACATCCTGCTGGCGGCGGGCGAGGCGCTGCTGGAGCCCGGCGCGGAGCTCGTCTACGCGTGGCCGTCATTCTCGGTCTATCCGCACCTCGGCGCGGCCTCCGGGGCGCGTGCCGTGACGGTCGCGCTCGACGACGACGCGCGCCACGACCTGCCGGCGATGCTGCGCGAGATCACGGTCGCCACGCGTCTGGCGATCGTGTGCAACCCGAACAACCCGACGAGCACCGCGATACCGCTGGAGCAGATCGCCGCCTTCCTCGCCGAGGTGCCGCCGCACGTGTGCGTGATCGTGGATGAGGCTTACTGCGAGTTCAACCTGCTGGCCGACCCGGACGCCTCGATCGACCTGCTCGACCACCACCCCAACCTCGTGCTGCTGCGGACGTTCTCCAAGGTGCACGGGCTGTGCGGGCTGCGCGTCGGCTTCGCGCTGTGCGGCTCAGAGCGCCTGCCGCAGGCGCTCGACCAGGTGCGCCAGCCGTTCTTCTGCAACGCGCTCGCGCAAGCCGCCGCGGTCGAGGCGTTGGAGCACCAGGACGCGGTCATCGACCGCGTGGCGCGCAACGTCGCCGAGCGCATCTCCGTCGACGAGCGGCTGCGCGCGCTGGGGATCGAGCCGGCCGACTCGCAGGCCAACTTCTGCTGGTTCTCACTCGGTCCCGAGCGCGACGAGCTGCAGGTCATGCGCGGCCTGCACGAGCGCGGCGTGCTCGTGCGCGGTGGCGGCGCGCTGGGAGAAGCGGGATCGCTGCGCGTGACCTACGGCACGCCCGAGGAGAATGCACGCTTTCTCGACGCGCTTGCCGAGGTGCTGTGAAGGTGCTACAACCTTCGAGAACGACCATGCCTCTCGCCGCCACCGCATCCAGCTGCAGTTCTCTCGCGCGCGTCGAATGGTCGTATCACGCCCGCACCTGGCGATTTAGCTAGGCGCTTCGGCCGGGCCCGTTCGTGAGCGGGACCCCCGTGCCGCATCGAGTCCCCGCCGCAGGGGGCTGAGCGCCTTTCAGACGGGGCCACAGCGTCCCACCTCGCGACCCCGCACCAGCGAGCGGCGCGAGCGTCACGAGGCCGGCCGACGAGCGGCCACATGGCCGGGCAGCGCCGGCCAGGCCAGTCACACCACAACTTCGAGATTGCTGAAAGGATGAATCGATGATGATTGTCATGAAGGAGACGGCGAGCGACGAGGAGGTCGAGGCCGTAGTCGAGAAGATCGAGAGCGCGGGCGCGCTGGCCCACCGCATCGTGGGCGCCCGCCTGACGGTGATCGGCGCGATCGGCGACGTCGAGCAGGACGTCAACGTCGAGGGCCTGGGCCTAGAGGGCCAGCCGGGCGTGGATCGCGTGATGCCGATCCTCAAGCCCTACAAGCTGGCGTCGTCGCAGATCACCCACGGCGAGCGCACGGTGCTGGAGATCGACGGGCGCAAGATCGGCGGCGAGCACTTCGCGCTGATCGCCGGGCCGTGTACGGTGGAGTCGCGCGAGCAGACGCTGCAGACGGCGCGCGTCGCGCGCGACGCAGGCGCCACGCTGCTGCGTGGCGGTGCCTACAAGCCACGCACCTCACCCTACGCCTTCCAGGGGCTCGGTCAGGAGGGCCTGCGGCTGCTCGCCGAGGCCAAGTCGGAGACGGGCCTGCCGATCGTCACCGAGCTGATGGACATGCGCGACCTCGACGCCGTGCTCGAGGTCGCCGACGTCGTGCAGATCGGCGCGCGCAACATGCAGAACTACCCGCTGCTGGCCGAGATCGGCCGGTCCGGCCGCCCCGCGCTGCTCAAGCGCGGGCTGTCCTCGACGCTGGACGAGCTGCTGATGGCGGCCGAGTACATCCTCAAGGAAGGCAATCCCAACGTGATGCTGTGCGAGCGCGGCATTCGCACGTTCGAGACCGCCTACCGCTTCACGCTGGACCTGATGGCGGTGCCCGTGCTCAAGGAGCTGTCGCACCTGCCGGTGATCGTTGACCCGAGCCATGCCGCGGGGCGGCGCGACCTCGTGCTGCCGCTGTCTCTGGCGGCCGCCGCCGTGGGCGCCGACGGCATCATCGTCGAGGTTCACCCCAACCCCGACGAGGCGATCTGCGACGGGCCGCAGGCGCTGCGTGCGGAGGAGTTCGCGCAGTACGCGCTCGCGGTGCAGAGCGCCGCGGCGCTGGCCGGAAAAGCCCTGGCAGGGAGGGAGCCGGCTCTTGCCTGACCTATCCGGCGCCGAGCTGCGACCGGCCGACTACGTCCGAGACAGGCGGATCGAACGGATCGTCCCGCTGCTCGCGCCTGATGCCCTGCTGCAGGAGCTGCCTCTGAGCAGCAAGCACGCCGACGTTGTCCTCCGCGGCCGCCGCGAGGTCCAGGCAGTCCTGGAGGGTGCCGATGACCGCCTGCTGGTCGTCGCCGGACCCTGCAGCGTGCACGATCGGAACGCGACGCTCGAGTACGCGGCGCGCCTGGCGCGGCACGCGCGCGAGCTGAGCGGCGAGCTGCTGATCGCGATGCGCGTCTACTTCGAGAAGCCGCGCACGACGACCGGCTGGAAGGGCCTCATCAACGACCCGCACCTCGATGGCTCGGGCGACGTCAACGCCGGCCTGCACCTCGCGCGGCGCGTGCTGCTGGGCGTGCTCGACAGCGGGCTTGCAGTCGGCTGCGAGTTCCTCGATCCGATCACGCCGCAGTACATAGCCGACGCGGTCTCCTGGGGCGCGATCGGAGCGCGCACGACCGAGAGCCAGATCCACCGCCAACTGGGCTCCGGTCTCTCGATGCCGGTCGGCTTCAAGAATCGCACCGACGGCAACGTGCAGGTCGCCGTGGACGCCGTGCGCGCCGCCGCGGCGCCGCACGCCTTCGCCGGCATCGATCCAAACGGCACGCCCGCGATCCTGTACACGCGCGGGAACGCCGAGTGTCACATCATCCTGCGCGGGGGCAAAGGCCAGCCCAACTACGACGCCTCCGGCGTGGCGGCGGCGCTGGACTTGCTCGAGGCTGCCCATCTTCCGAGGCGCGTGATGATCGACCTCAGCCACGACAACAGCGGCAAGGACCCCGAACGACAGCCAGCTGTCGCAGCAGACGTGGGCACGCAGCTCGCGCACGGCAACGAGGCCATCGTCGGCGTGATGCTGGAGTCGTTCCTCGTCGCCGGCCGACAGGACCTGCGGCCGGGTGTCGAGCTGTGCTATGGCCAGTCGATCACCGATGGGTGTGTGGGCTGGGATACGACCGTCGAGGTGCTGGAGGGCTTGGCACAGTCGGTCCGCGATCGCAACGCCCCCCGGACGCACTCGGCGCAGCGCTGATCGGATGCGGATCGCGGTCCTCGGGGTCGGGTTGATCGGCGGCTCGATCGGTCTGGCTGCAGGTCGACGAGCGCACGCGCAGGTCAGCGGCTATGACCCCGACGAGCGGGTGCTGGCCAAGGCGCTGTCGATCGGCGCGATCGACAGCGCGGCGAGCGATATCTCAAGCGCCGTGAAGGACGCGGACGCGGTCTTCGTCGCGGCGCCGGTCGGAGCACTGGCCGAGACGGTGCGCCAGGCGCTGGCCGAGGCGGGGCGCGACTGCGTGGTCAGCGACGTCGGCTCGACCAAGCGCGTGCTCGCCGAGGCGGGCGCCGACGAGCGCTTCATCGGCGGTCACCCGTTGGCCGGTGCGGAGACCTCAGGCGTCGAGCACGCCAGGGAGGACCTGTTCGAGGGCGCGGTCTGGTACCTCACGCCGGCGACCAACAGCACCGGCGTGCTGTATGAGCGCCTGCACCGCCTGCTGACGACGATCGGCGCGCGGCCGGTGGCGATCGACGCCGAGACGCACGACAGGTTGCTGGCGGCGGTCTCGCATCTGCCGCACGTGCTCGCCAACGTGCTCGCGGCGCAGGCTGCCAGCACGTTGGACGCGGCCGCGGAAGGACGCGTGCCGGCGGTCGGGCCGAGCTTTCGCGATGCGACGCGCGTGGCCGGCGCCAACAGCGCGATCTGGACGGACATCTATCTGGCAAACGGCGACGCGCTGATCGCGGCGATCGACTCGTTCGCCGAGCGCTTGGCCGACGTGCGCGCCGCGCTGGCGGCGGGCGACGCGCAGGCCGTGACGGCCTGGAACGACAGCGCGCGGGTCGATCGCGACGAGCTGCTCGGCGCCGGGCTGACGGGCGGTCCCGTGAGCGAGCTTCGCGCGTCGGTGCCCAACCGCCCGGGTGTGATAGCCGAGATCGCCTTAGCGCTCGGGCGCGCCGGCGTGAACATTCGCGACATGGCGCTGTCGCCGTCGGAGGACAACCGCCAGGGCGTCGTCGCGCTGTGGATCGGCGGCGAGCGAGACTCCGCGCGCGCCGAAGAGCTGATCGGCAGCCTGGGCTTTCCCGTGGCGCGGGCATGACGGCGAGCCGATGAACCGGCGCTTCGAGCCCGCGCGCGGGCTGATCGGAGAGCTGCGCGCGCCGCCGGACAAGTCGATCTCCCACCGTGCGGCGCTGCTCGGCGCGATGGCGTCTGAGCCGGTGCGCATAGAGCGCTACCTGCATGCCGCGGACACCGACTCGACGCTGGAGGCGGTGCGTGCGCTCGGTGCCTTGGTGGAGGTGCGTGGCGAGGAGGTCGTCGTGCGGGGCACCGGCCTGCGCGAGGCGCGCGAGCCCGACGGGCCGATCGACGTCGGCAACGCCGGTACGCTGCTGCGCCTGCTGCCGGGCTGGCTTGCGGCGCAGGAAGGGCGCTCTTTCACGCTGGACGGCGACGAGTCGATCAGGCGGCGACCGGTCGACCGCATTGCCGAGCCGTTGCGCGCGATGGGTGCGCAGCTGAGCGCGCGCAACGGCCGCTTCACGCCGCTGGTCGTGCGCGGTGGCCACCTGCGCGCGATCTCGTATGACCTGGCGGTGGCCAGCGCCCAGGTCAAGTCCTGCGTGCTGCTGGCGGCGCTGGCGGCCGACGGCGCGACGACGCTGTCCGAGCCGGCGCGCAGCCGCGACCACACCGAGCGGATGCTGCGGCGCGCCGGCGTGGGCATCCACCGCAACGGCCGTCACGTGACGGTGGTCAACGCCGACGAGCTGCTGCTGGACGGCGTGCGCGTGCCCGGCGACGCCAGCTCTGCGGCCTTCCTGATCGCCGCCGGCGTGCTCGTGCCGCACTCGCGCCTGCTTATCGGCGACGTGGGTGTCAACTGGACGCGCACCGGCTTCATGCGCATCGTGCGCCGCATGCGCGGCATCGTGCTCGGCGACCTGGAGGACGAGTCGGGCGAGCTGATCGGCGAGGAGCCGGTGAGCGACCTCGACGTCGCGCACGGCGCGCTTGAGGGTACGGTCGTCGAGGCCGAGGAGGTGCCGCTGGCGATCGACGAGCTGCCGCTGGTCGCGCTGCTGGGCTGCTTCGCGGAGGGCGAGACGGTCGTGCGCGGCGCGCAGGAGCTGCGCGTGAAGGAGTCGGACAGGATCGCAGGCGTCGTCGAGGGCCTGCGCGGCCTGGGCGCGGAGATCGAGGCGACCGATGACGGCTTTGCCGTGCGGGGCGGCGGCGGGCTGCGGGGCGGCACGATCGATGCGCGCGGCGACCACCGCATGGCGATGATGGGCGCGGTCGCCGGCCTGGCCTCGCGCGAGGGCGTACAGGTGCTGGGGATGGAGGCGGCGACGGTCTCCTATCCCGGATTCGTCGAGGACGTGTCGCGGCTTTGTTCGTCGTAGCGATCGACGGGCCGGCCGGGGCGGGCAAGTCGACGGTCGCGCGCGCCGTGGCGAGCGAGCTGGACTTCACCTACCTGGACAGCGGTGCGATGTATCGCGCCGTGGCGCTCCTGTCGCTGCGCGAGCCCAATTGCGCCCCGGGCGCCCTGGCCCGCGCCCACGGGATCTGGATGCGTCCGGCG
>DATHJQ010000358.1:0-4371 GCA_035286505.1 Solirubrobacteraceae bacterium
CGCTGGTCAGCGAACTTGTGCTGTTCCAGCGCCGCGACTTGGAGATGTCGCCCGCGCACCTGCGGGCCTGCTGGCGCGAGCTGGTCGAGCGCCTGGTCGCCGCGCCGTAGCGGGCCGCGTCAGGTCGCGTCGACGCGCAGCACGAGCTTGCCCGTGTTCTCGCCGGCGCAGAGCTTCAGCAGGGCCTGCGCCTCGCCGCCGGCGATGCCGATCGCGCGTGGGTCGATCGGGCTCACTGGCTCATCTCCAGACGGTTGTGGGGAGAAGGTGCGTCGCTTCTACGCAGTATGCGCTGGAGTTTCGCTTTGGGCATAGTGGGCATTGAGACGCCATGAGCGCTTCCACCGATCAGATTCCCGAGCTTGCGCTCGCGCCGGACGAGCGGATTCCGCAGCTGGGCTTCGGCGTCTTTCAGGTCCCGGCCGCCGAGACCGAGCAGGCCGTGGGCGAGGCTCTGGCGGCGGGCTATCGCCATATCGACACGGCCGCGGCGTATCGCAACGAGGGGCCTGTGGGACTGGCGATCCACGCCTCGGGGCTCGCTCGCGACGAGGTCTTCGTGACGACCAAGTGCTGGAACGACGACCAGGGCTACGAGCAGGCCAAGCGCGCCTGCCGCGCGAGCCTGGAGCGCCTGCAGCTGAGCCACCTCGACCTGTACCTGATCCACTGGCCGGTGCCGGCGCACGACCGCTACGTGGAGACCTGGAGGGCGTTCGTCGAGTTGCAGCAGGAGGGCCTGGTGCGCTCGATCGGCGTTTCGAACTTCCAGCCCGAGCATCTCGAGCGCGCGATCGCCGAGACCGGCGTGACGCCGGCGATCAACCAGGTCGAGCTGCACCCCCACTTCCAGCAGGTGGGCCTGCGCCGCGAGCACGAGCGCCTGGGCATCGTCACCGAGGCGTGGAGCCCGCTCGGGCAGGGCCTGGAGCTGGAGGACCCGACGATCGTGCAGATCGCATCCGAGCACGAAAAGACGCCGGCGCAGACGATCATCCGCTGGCATCTGCAGCTCGGCAACGTCGTGATCCCCAAGTCCGTCACGCCCGCGCGCATCCGCGAGAACATCGACGTGTTCGACTTCGCGCTGACCGACGAGCAGATGCTGGCGATCGAGGCGCGCGACGCCGGCACGCGCATCGGGCCCGACCCGGACACGTTCGTTCGTCCCTGAGCTGCGCGGCGCGTCTTCGGTCGCGTTCGCCGATCCCCGCGCTGCACACGGTGGACCCGGCCCAGCCCGCCTCCGCGAGCGCTTGGGCACCACGGAAGGCTCGCGAGCTGGCCGTAGAGTGTCTGGCGATGGCGCAGGAGATCGACTCGAGCATGCACGGACGCGCCCGGCCGCCGGCGATCTCGCTGCGTGGCGTGGTCAAGCGCTTCGGAGCGATCGTGGCGGTCGACGGCCTGGACCTGCAGGTGCCGAGCGGCGTGTGCTTCGGCCTGCTCGGGCCGAACGGCGCGGGCAAGTCGACGACGATGCGCATGTTGACGGCGCAGGCGCTGGCCGACGAGGGCGAGCTTGCTGTGCTCGGCTACGAGCTGCCGCGCGAATCCAAGCAGGCGCGCATGGAGATGGGCGTGGTGCCGCAGCTGGACAACCTCGACGTGGAGCTGACGTGCCGGCAGATCCTGACGGTGTTCGCGCGGCTGTACCGCGTGCCGGCGTCCGAGCGCGGCGCGGCTGTCGATCGCGCGCTGGGCCTGGCCAACCTCGCGCCGCGGGCGGACACGATCGTGCGCGAGCTCTCCGGTGGGATGCGCCGGCGCCTGCTGGTGGCGCGCGGCCTGATCCACGAGCCGCGCTTGGTGCTGCTGGACGAGCCGACGGTGGGCCTGGATCCACAGGTGCGCCAGGAGCTGTGGACGCTGATCGACGGCCTGCGCGCCGGCGGCGTAACGGTGCTGATGTCGACGCACTACATCGAGGAGGCCGAGCGGCTGGCCGACGTGGTGGCGGTGATGTCGCACGGCAAGATCGTCGCGCAGGACACGCCGTCGGAGCTCGTGCGCGCGCACGCGGGCGAGCAGGTGATCGAGGTCTACGGTCCGCCGGCGCAGCTGGCCGAGCTGGGCGAGCTGGCGGCGAGCAAGAGCTGGCAGAGTCGGCGCTCGGGCCCGGCGCTGGCGATCATGCGCGCGGAGGAGCTCGACGGGGACGCCCCGGAAGGCGTGCGCCGTCCGGCCAATCTGGAGGACGCGTTCGTGGCGCTGACGGGCGAGGAGATCGAATGATCGAGACGACGATCGGTGGGCTGCGCGGATGAGCGCAGGGGCGGAAGTTGACGTCGCGCAGCCGCGTGCGCCGCGCGTGGGACGGCTGGAACCGGCAGCGCTGGCGGCGGTGATGAGCCGCGACGTGGTGATCTTCGGGCGCTACTGGAAGGCGACGACGTTCTCCTCGATCGTGCAGCCGACGATCTACCTGCTGGCGTTCGGGCTGGGCTTCGGCACGCTCGTGAAAACCATCGGGCACGTCAAGACGATCGAGTACATCGCGACGGGCACGGTCGCGACGGCGGTGCTGTTCTCGTCGGCGTTTCCCGGGATGTTCAACACGTTCGTGCGCTGGCAGTTCCAACGCACCTACGACGCAATGCTGGCGACGCCGCTTGACGTGGAGGAGCTAATCACGGCGGAGATCCTGTGGATCTCGCTGCGCGCCGGCGTGTACGGGCTGGCGCCGCTGGTCGTCGGCTTCGCGTTCGGGCTGGCGCCGGAATGGGGGATGCTGCTGATCCCGGCGATCGGCTTCGTGACGGGATTCGGCTTCGCGGCGTTCGGCGTGCTCGTGGCGGCGATCGCGAAGACGATCGACAACTTCAACTACATCACCAGCGCGGTATTGACGCCGATGTTCCTCGTCGCGGGCACGTTCTTCCCGGTCTCGGCGCTGCCGGCGGGGGCGCGCGAGGTCGCACAGGTGAACCCGCTCTACCACTGCGTGCAGCTCGTGCGCGACGCCTCGCTGGGCACTCTGCACGCCGGCGACCTCGGCCATGCGGGCGTGCTGCTGGCCTTCGCGCTGCTGATGTGGCGTCTGGCGATCTGGCAGCTCGGCCGGCGCCTGATCGACTGAGCGAGCGCCGCGCCCGGACCGCTCCCAGCGCGACCAATGAGCTGGGCCGGCGCCCGTGCAGCGCCGACGCCAGCGACGGCTCAGGCGCCCGGCGAGAGCGTGCGCAGGCCCGCGAGGCGTGCCGCGGCAGCCTGACGCTCGTCGTAGGTGACGAACGCGTCGAGCGGCGAGAGCTCGACGGCCGCGATCACGTGGATCGCGTCGAGCGAACGCAGAGCTGGCTCGGAGATCGCCCCAGCCGCGCTCAGCAGGTCGCTGTCGATCGGCAGCAGGGCGAGCGCGTCGAGCAGCTCGTCGGCCAGCGAGAGCAGGGCCTGCAGCGGCAGGCGGGGGTCGGATGCCACGGCTCGGCGAATCGCGCGCGGAACCTCGATCAGCGCCAGCTCGCTGCAGAGGAGATCGGCCTCGCAGAGGAACGCCCGCAGCGGCGCGCTCTCGGGCTCCTCGCGCAGGAGCTTGACCAGGGCCGAAGGGTCGATGTAGACGAGCGCCACGTCAGCGCTCGCCGCGCACCTCGCTCAACGCACGGCTCAACGCTTCGACGTCGCCGTCCAGCTCCAGCGCACGCGGCAGAGCCCTGCGACGAGGACGCGAGACGCGGCCCTCGGCGAGCAGCCGATCGAGCCCCGAGCCCGCCGAGGCCGGCGGCCCGAGCTCGGCGACCGGCTTGTTCCTGTCGGTGACGACGAGTCGCTCGCCGGCTTCCACGCGGCGCAGGTAGCGGCTGAGGTTCTGACGCAGCTCGGCGACTCCGACATCCGCGCTCATGTACATCAATGTAGCACCACGGCCACCAGGCCCGTTCTCTCAAGCGGCCAGCCCCATGGCCTGCGCTTGACCTAAAGGACTATCTGTCGAAACGTCCAATATCGGCGGTGGATCGAAACTTTCGGGGAATACAAGAGTCATAAGGGTGATTGAGCCCGGACTCGACTAGGGAGGTCGGTATGAGGTCTTGCGTCCGCTTTTCGTTTCTCGCGCTGCTCGTCGGCGTGTTGGTCGCCGTTGCAGCCCCCGGGGCGCAGGCCGCGGTCGGCATCGAAAAATTCGTCGCCGTCAACTGCGACGAAGGCTTCGAAAAATGCGCCGAAGAACCTGGGCCGGTGACCCTCTTCGGGCCGACCACAGTCCCCAAGGAACCGAGCAAAGCCGAAGCGGAAGAACAGGGCTACACGCAGGCGGGCGGTCACGTGCCGTTCGGCGTGACCGACTTCAAGGTGACAACGGTCGTCACAGGTAAACCGCTGGCGAGCACGGAAGCGCCCACCGGGATCGTCAACCACCTCCGCACG
>DATHJQ010000359.1:0-15777 GCA_035286505.1 Solirubrobacteraceae bacterium
ACCCCGAGGACGTTCCCTCGACGCCCGTCTCGCTGGCTCGCGTGCGCAGGCTGTTCGCGCCCTACAAAGCGCGCTTGGGCGGCCTGCTCGCGCTGATCTTCCTGTCGGCGGGCCTCGGCGTGATCAGCCCGTTCTTGCTGCGCGGGATCATCAACACGGCCTACCCCCGTCACGACACCGCGCTGCTCACCGAGCTCGTCGGCGGGATGATCGCCCTGTCGATCCTGACGAGCGTCATCGGCGTCGCGCAGACGTGGATCTCAAACCAGGTCGGCCAGCGCGTTATGCACGACCTGCGCGCGGCCGTCTACGCGCATCTGCAGCGCATGTCGCTGGCGTTCTTCACGCGCACGCGCACGGGTGAGGTGCAGTCGCGCATCGCCAACGACATCGGCGGCGTCGACAGCGTCGTCACCTCGACGGCGACGTCGATCGTCCAGAACGTCACGACGGTCGCCGCGACGGTCGTGGCGATGTTCCTGCTGGACTGGCGCCTGGCGGCGTTCTCGCTGGTGCTGCTGCCGTTCTTCGCGTGGCTCACGCGACGCGTCGGCGAGGAGCGCAGGCGCATCCAGTCGGTGCGCCAGAGTCGCCTGGCGGACATGTCGACGCTGGTCGAGGAGTCGCTGTCGGTGTCGGGCATCCTGCTCGGCAAGACGATGGGCCGCTCGCCGGAGCTGGTCAGGCGCTTCGGCGGCGAGTCCGGCGAACTGGCCGACCTGGAGGTGCGCGCGCGCATGGCGGGGCGCTGGCGCATGGCCTCGGTGCAGATGAGCTTTGCGATCATGCCCGCGCTCGTCTACTGGTTCGCCGGCGAGGACATCGCCGCAGGCGGGCACGCGATCTCGATCGGAACCGTCGTCGCCTTCACCACGCTGCAGACGCGCCTGCTCTTCCCGATCCAGTCGCTGCTGTCGGTCGGCCTGGAGGTCCAGACCTCGCTGGCGCTGTTCGGGCGCATCTTCGAGTACCTCGACCTGCCCGTGGACATCGTCGAGCCTCCGAGCGCGCGAGCCCTGTCCGGCGTGCGCGGCGACGTGCGCCTGCAGGACGTGTGGTTTCGCTATGCGCCGGGTTCACCGTGGACGCTGCAGCAGATCGAGGCGGAGATCCCCGCCGGCACGCGCACGGCTCTGGTCGGCGAGACCGGGTCGGGCAAGACGACGCTGGCCTACCTGGTCGCGCGCCTGTACGAGCCCGAGCGAGGCTGCGTGAGCATCGACGGCACCGACATCCGCGAAGTCACGCTCGGCTCGCTGGCGGCGACCGTCGGCCTGGTCTCGCAGGAGACGTATCTGTTCCACGCGTCGATCCGCGAGAACCTTCGCTTCGCCTGCCCGCAGGCCAGCGACGAGGAGATCGAAGACGCCGCGCGCGTGGCACAGATCCACGAGCTGATCTCCTCGCTCGCCGACGGCTATGAGACGCCCGTCGGCGAGCGCGGCTATCGCTTCTCGGGCGGTGAGAAGCAGCGCATGGCGATCGCGCGCACGGTGCTGCGAAACCCGCCCGTGCTGATCCTCGACGAGGCGACCTCGGCGCTCGACAACGAGACCGAGCGCGCCGTGCAGCAGGCGCTGGACGAGCTCTCGCGGGGGCGCACGACGATCGCGATCGCCCACCGCCTGTCCACGATCCGCGACGCCGACCAGATCCTCGTACTGGACGCGGGCCAGATCGTCGAGCGCGGCACGCACGACGAGCTCGTCGAGCTCGGCGGCCGCTACGCCGAGCTGTTGCGCGGCGCCGACGTGGCCGTCGCTACGCCGTAGCGTCGATGTTCAGGCGCACGTAGTCGACGATCACCGGCTCGCCCAGCGCGGCCAGCACCTCGTCGATGTATCGCTCGCGAAGCTCGGCCGGCAGGAGCTGCACGTGGGGGCCTAGCACGATCGTGGAGAGGAACTCGCGCGGCTCGTCGGGCTGCTTGGGCGCGGGAGCCAGCCAGCACTGCGCCTCGGCGAAGCCCGCGCCGAGCAG
Source organism: Solirubrobacteraceae bacterium (assembly GCA_035286505.1). GTDB lineage: Bacteria > Actinomycetota > Thermoleophilia > Solirubrobacterales > Solirubrobacteraceae > Palsa-744. The sequence goes on from DATHJQ010000359.1 coordinate 1,981, forward strand.
CCGCTCGCGCGTCTGCGCCGGCGCCGCGTAGTTCCACGGCGCGTGCCAGTCGCGAAAGTGCCGCGCGAACGGTTCGCGCGCGCGGACCTCGTTGGCCTGTGCGCGCAGCTTGTCGATGTTGCCCTGCCCGCCGCACTGCGCGACCAGACGCCCGCCGGGGCGCAGCGCGGCGCGCAGGCGCACGAACAGGCGCTCGTGGTCGGCGATCCAGTGGAAGGTCGCCGTCGAGAGGATCGCGTCGACAGGCTCCTCCAGCTCCAGCTCCAGCAGGTCGACCACGCGCACGTCGGCGCCGGGCAGGCGCTCGCGCGCGGCGTCGACCATCGACTGCGACGCGTCCACTGCGATCACGCGTCCTTCGGGCAGGCGCTCGATCAGCGCCTGCGTGATGCGGCCCGACCCGCAGCCGGCGTCGAGCACCGTCTCGTCGCCGCACAGCTTCAGGCGCTCCAGCACCTCGCGACCGAGGGCCTCCATCGGACCGGAGATGCGGTCATAGCTCTGGCCGTCCCATGTGCGCAGCTCTGGCATACGTCCGTACGTTATCACGTATGCTCGAGCCGAGCGCCGGGGAACCTACTCCGCCAGCCCCACGGCTGTGAGGGCGGACTTCCAGTCGTCAAAGCCCACCTGGTAGATGACCAGGCCATCGCGCAGGGTGAAGACGTTGGCGTACTCGCTGGTCACGTCGACGTCGCTTCCCTTGCGCCGTGCGTTGAGCGTCATCAGCGCGAGCACGCGGTCGCCGAGGTCCTCGATGCGCTCGGCCTCGGCGTGCATGATCTCCCACGGCGCTCTGAAGGTCTTCCAGAATCGCGTGAAGCCCTCTGCGCCGTGGTAGACGGCGTCCGTGCCCGGGAACATCCGCGCCGGATGCCATTCCCACTCCGGGCTTATGTACTCGCGGAACCCCTCGATGTCCCCACGGTTCCAGGCGTCGAAGCCTCGACGGACGATCTCAACGTTCTCCTGCGACATCACCTGCTCCTTCTGGCCGGGGGTCGACTGGTGCGCGGTCGCAGCCGCAGTATCTCGCAGCGGCGACGGCCCGGCGCGAGCTGCGCCCTCGGCGCGACGGCGCGGCTGACCGAGGTCAAGCAGAGGCGCGATCGGCCAGCTCGGCGATCACGCGCGAGAGCTGGCCACCCTGCCAGGCGATCGGCGAGCGCGCGGGCGGCCCGGCGTCCTCGACGACGAGCATCGCGCCGGGGATCGTCTCGGCGTAGCGTTGCGCGACGGCGAGCGGGTGGCCCGGGTCGGCCTCGTCGCGGCTGGCGACGACGACCGTGGGCACGGCGATCGCCCGAAGCTCCTGCATTCGCTCGAACGGCCGCGACCGCGGCACCGCTTCCAGCGCGTCGGCGACGGCGTGCGGGTGCTCGTGTGCGCCGAGGCGCTGGCGCAGGACCTTCTCCACGGTGTCGCGCCAGGCCTGCGGCACGGCGTCGAGGTCGTATGCGCGCACGAAGCCCTCCACCCCACCCTCGCGCAGCCCGTGCGCGAGCGCGTCCCAGCGGGCCAGCGAACGCTCGTCGCGCGGCGCGTCGGCCTGAAAGGACGGCGTGATGAGCGCCAGCGCGGCGACCCGCTCGGGGCGCGTCAGCGCGAGGCGCAGGGCGGTGTGCGCGCCCATCGACGCGCCGGCGAGAACCGCGCGCGCCAGCCCCAGCGCGTCGAGCACCGCAACGAGGTCGTCGGCGAGTTGTTCGTAGCCGTAGTCCTGCGCGCTGGGCGCCGGCGAGGACGCGCCGTGACCGCGGGCGTCGTAGGTGACGACGCGGCGCCCGGAGCGCTGCAGGGCGCGCGAGCCCATGACGACGTAGCGACGCGTCGCGGTGAGCCCGTGCAGCAGCACGACCGCCTCGCCCGCCCCCGCCTGCTCGCCGGCCAGCGCGACGCCGCCGGCGTCGATCGTCAACGGAGGCTGTGCCGCGTCCTCTCGGGCCACCTCAGGCGAGTACGGCGACGTGCTCGCGCACGAGCTCGGCCGAGCGCTCGGGGCGCTCCCAGAAGAACATGTGCCCGACGCCGTCGAAGATCTCCAGGCGCGCGCCGGGGATGCGCGAGGCGATCAGGCGACCGTTCTGCACGGGCAGCAGGCGGTCCTCGCTGCCGTGGACGACGAGCGTTGGCATGGCGATCTGCGCCAAGCGCGCGTTGGTGTCGTGCGCGGCGCACGCCTGCAGCTGCTGCATGATCACCGCCACGGCGACGGCGCGGCGCATGGCGATCGCCTGAAACACCGCGTATGCGTCGTCGTCGGCGGCCATCTTCGCCGAGACGTTGATCTCCCAGCCGGCGCGCAGCGCGCGGTCGCGGTCGCCCGAGCCCATCGCCGCGACGAGGCCTGAAAGGTCGGCTTCGGCGGCCAGCGCGCTGCCCTCGCCGCCGCAATAGGTGCAGCCGAGGATGAGCGTGCGCACGCGCTCGGAATGGCCCAGCGCGAGCTCCTGGGCGATCATGCCGCCCATCGAGACGCCCATGACGTGCGCGTCGTCCAGCTCCAGCGCGGCGAGCAGCGCGGCGGCGTCTTCGGCCATCTGGCGGATCGTGACGGCGCCGTCCAGCGGCGTGCTCGCGCCGACGCCGCGATGGTCGTAGGCGATCACGTCGAAGTCAGCCCGCAGCAGGGCCAGAAAAGGCTTGCCCCAGTGCAGCGCCGTGCCGCTCATGCCCATGATCAGCAGCAGCGGCGGCCCGTCGGGGTTGCCGCTTCGTTCGTAGTCGAGCCGTATGTCGCCGGCGTCGATCAGGGTCATGCGGCGATCCTACTGCTACACCGGAAAGGCCATCTGCGGCGCGTCGTCCACGACGGTGGCGGGCGCGGCCTGGCGCTCGCCGTGCGTCAGCCCGGCGACGCGCACGCCGAGCAGGCGCACGGGCCGCGCGGGCGCGTACTCGCGCAGCAGCTGCAGCGCGACGGCGAAGACGGTGTCGTAGTCGCACGTCGGCTCGGCTATGGAGTGTGCGCGCGTGACGGTCGTCCAGTCGTCCAGGCGCACCTTGATGCCGATCGTGCGCCCGCTGCGCGCGTTGGCGGTGAGGCTGTCGCAGAGCGTGCGCGTCATCGCGGCGAGCGACTCGGCGAGCTTTGAGAAGTCATGGACGTCGTAGTCGAATGTGCGCTCGCGCGACTCGGAGACGACCTTGCGCTGGGCACCGATCGTCGAGTCGTGTTCGAAGCGCGCGCGGCGCGCCAGTTCGCGCCCGTGGTTGGGACCGAAGCGCTCCACGAGCACGTGCTCGGGCGCGGCGCCGACGGCGGCGAGCGTGTTCAGGCCGAGCGCGGCCAGGCGCGCGGCGGTCTTGGGGCCGATGCCGGGGATCAGACCGGGCGGCGCGGCGGCGAAGCGCGCGCACGCCTCTTCGCGTGTGAGCACGACGAAGCCGGCGGGCTTCTCGGCGTCGGAGGCGACCTTGGCGACGAGCTTGTTCGGGCCGATGCCGACCGAGCAGGTCAGCTGCGTGGCGCGCTTGATCTCAGCCACCAGCCGGCGCATGGCGGCGCGCGGCGAGTGCAGGCCCTCGAGATCGAGGTAGGCCTCGTCCAGGCCGACGACCTCGACGCGCTCGACGTGCGCGCGCACGAGGTCCATGACCTTGCGCGAGACGGCGCGATAGGTGGAGAAGTCGGGCGGCAGGACGACCGCCTGAGGGCACAGCCGTCGCGCGCGGGCTGCGGGCATGGCCGAGCCGACGCCGTACTTGCGCGCCTCGTAGCTGGCGGTCGTGACGACGGCTCGCGGGCCCGAGCCGGCGACGACGACGGGCAGCCCGCGCAACTCGGGGCGGCGCGTCAGCTCGATGGAGACGTAGAAGGCGTCGGCGTCCAAGTGCGCGACGCGCAGGCTGGAAGCGGGCGCGGACATGGACGATCGAATCTAGCGCGGCCGGCGGCGTCCCGGCGCCGCCAGCGCCGATGCGACAGACAGCGTGGCGTGTCACCGTCAAGCCCGCCTGGGATACGCTTGAGGCAGCGATGGATCTGACCTTCTCAGAGCAGGAGACGGCGTTTCGCGACGAGCTGCGCGAGTGGCTGTCGGCGAACCATCCGGGCGAGGCGCCCAAGGGCGAGGGCGAGGACGCGCAGTACGCATGGCGTCGCGACTGGCAGCGCAGGCTGTATGACGCGGGCTGGGCGGCGCCGGCGTGGCCGACGGAGTACGGCGGGCGCGGCGCGTCTCTTACGGAGTCGGCGATCTACTTCGAAGAGCTTGGCCGCGCGCGCGTGCCGATGGCGGCCAACGTGCTGGGCCTGCTGCTGGGCGGCCCGACGCTGATGGTGTGGGGCACCGACGAGCAGAAGGAGCGCTACCTGTCTCCCATCCTCTCCGGCGAGGAGATCTGGTGCCAGGGCTTCTCAGAGCCCGACGCGGGCTCGGACCTGGCGTCGCTGAAGACGAAGGCGGTCAAGGACGGCGACGAATGGGTGGTGACGGGCCAGAAGGTGTGGACGAGCGGCGCGCAGTACTCCAAGTGGTGCATGCTGGTCGCGCGCAGCGACGGCGAGGTCGCAAAGCACAAGGGCCTCACCTACTTCCTGATGGACATGGAGCAGGACGCCGTGCAGGTCCGCCCGCTGCGCCAGATCACCGGCGAGGCGGAGTTCAACGAGCTGTTCATCGAGGAGGCGCGGATCCCGGACGCCAACGTCGTCGGCGGCGTGGGCAACGGCTGGAAGGTCGCGCTGACGACGCTGATGAACGAGCGCGCGGGCCTTGGCTTCGCGCTGCAGATCCGCCTGCGCCAGCTGCTGGACGACGTGATCGCGATCGCCGCCGAGCGCGGGATGCTCGACGACCCGCTGTACGCGGACGCGATCGCCGAGCTGCACGTGCGCTGCGAGTCGATCCGCCTGCTGGCGTGGAAGGGCCTGACCGACGTCGAGCGCTACGGCCAGCCGGGCCCGGAGGGCTCGCTGGTCAAGTGGCTGTGGTCGGACACCAACCAGCGCCTGACCCAGCTGGCCGTCGACGTCGTCGGACCGGAGGCGCTGACGGTCGGTGAGAGCTGGAGCTATGAGCTGCTGCGCGCGCGCGGCAACACGATCGAGGGCGGCACGACGGAGGTGCTGAAGAACATCGTGGCCGAGCGCGTGCTCGGGCTGCCTCGCCTGAAGGTGGCGGCCTAGATGGACTTCGGCTTCACCGACGACCAGCGCGACATCCAGCGCACGGCGCGTGACCTGCTCTCAGAACGCGCGACGCCGGCGCGCGTGCGCGAGCACGCCGAGGCGCGCACGGTCGACCAGGCGCTGTGGCGTGAGCTGAGCGAGCTGGGCTGGCCGGGAATCGCGATCTCCGAGGAGCACGGCGGCCAGGGCCTAGGGCAGATCGAGCTGTCGATCCTCTGCGAGGAGCTGGGACGCTCTTTGGCGCCGGTGCCGTTCCTGGGCAGCGTGATGGCGGCCGCGGTGATCGAACACGGCGGCTCGGCCGAGCAGCGCGAGCGCTGGCTGCCTGGCCTTGCCTCCGGCGAGCTCGTCGGCGCGCTCGGCGCGGCGACCGACGGCACGGCCGAGCTGGTCATCGGCGCGCCCGACGCGCAGGTGATCGTGCTCGTGGAAGGCGACGGCACGGCGCGCGCGCTCGCCCAGCAGGACGTGGAGCTGACGGCGATCGAGTCGATCGACCCGACGCGCTCGGCGGCGAGCGTCAGCGCGAGTGGCTCGAACGATGCGCTGCCCGACGGCTGCGTCGGCCTCGGGCGCGCGCTCGTGTCGGTCAGCAGCGAGCTCGTCGGCGTGTGCGACCGCGCGCTGAGCATGACGGTGGACTACGTCAAGGACCGCAAACAGTTCGGCGTGCCGGTGGGCGCCTATCAGGCCGTGTCGCACCGCTGCGCGCAGATGCTGCTGGAAACCGAGCAGGCGCGCGCGACCGCGGCGTTCGCCGCATGGACGGCCGACGCCGACCCCGCGCGCCTGGCGGAGGCGGCGGCGATGGCCAAGGCCGCGGCGTCTGACGCCGGGCGCGAGGTGACCGCGAGCGCGATCCAGGCGCACGGCGGCATCGGCTTCACGTGGGAGGCAGACGTGCACTGGCTGTACAAGCGCGCCCAGCTGGACGCGGCGCTGCTCGGCGGCGCCAAGCGCCACCGCGCGCGCGTCGCGGCGATCCTCGCCGACCGCCTCGGCGCCTCCGCCGCGGCCTAGGTCGCGGCCGCGACGACGGCCGAGCGTGGCAGACTCCGCCAGCCCCTCCCCCGCGTCCGCCCAGGCGACGGGCTCCGCGCCCGCTGCCCCGGCGCCGGCGCTGCTGGCGCGACGCGAGGCGCTGGTGCGCGAGCACATGGAGTCCGAGAACGTGCACGACTTCGACACGACGATGCGCACGTTCGGCCACCCGCGCTACGAGCTGATCGCGACGGGCGAGTCCTACGACGGCGAGGCGCAGGTCGCCGCCTACTACGCCGAGACGCGCGCGGCGTTTCCCGACCAGCGCAACGAGCTGATCGCGCTGCACCACGCGCAGGACTCGGTGATCGCGGAGTTCTGGCTGCTGGGCACGCACCTGGGGCCGCTGCGCGGGCTGCCGCCGACGGGGCGCTCGTTTCGCTGCCAGATGGCGGCGCTGTTCCTGTTCGAGGGCGAGCAGCTGGTGTGCGAGCGCGTGTACTTCGACCAGGCGACGATCCTGCGCCAGCTCGGCCTGGCGCGCGACCCGCGCTCGCTCTCGGGCAGGCTGGCGCTGGCGCTCAACCATCCGCTGACGATCGCCAAAGCGGCGCTCGACGCTCGGCGCAAGCGCGGGGCATAGCGGCGAGGCCGAGGCTGTACGCTCGGGACACACGGCGAAAGGAGCGGCGATGAGCGAGGTTGTGCTGAAAGACGTGGCGGACGGCGTGGCGACGATCACGCTAAATCGCCCCGACCGGCTGAACGCGTGGACGCAGGAGCTCGAGCGCGACTACTTCGCGGCGCTCGGCGAGTGCGCGGCTGATGAGGCGGTGCGCGTGATCGTCGTGACAGGTGCGGGCCGGGGCTTCTGCGCGGGCGCGGACATGCAGGAGCTGCAGACGCTCGGCGAGGACGGCGTGTCAGAGGACCAGCGAAACGGAGCGCGCACGGCGCAGACCTACCCGCTGACGGTGCCCAAGCCGATCGTCGCGGCGATCAACGGCCCGTGCGCGGGCATCGGCCTGGTGCAGGCGCTGATGTGCGACCTGCGCTTCGCCGCCGAGGACGCCAAGCTGACGACGGCCTTCGCGCGGCGGGGGCTGGTCGCCGAGCACGGCATCTCCTGGATGCTGCCGCGGCTCGTCGGACCGGCGCGCGCGCTCGACCTGCTGCTGTCCGGCCGCGTGGTGCTCGGGCGCGAGGCGGCGGCGATGGGTCTGGTCAACGCGGCGATGGCGCGCGAGACGGTCGTCGAGCAAGCGCAGGCCTACGCGCGCGACCTTGCGGTCAACTGCTCGCCGGCGAGCATGGCGACGATGAAGCGCCAGGTCTACGCCGCGCTGGACCAGCCGCTGCCCGAGGCGCTCGCCGAGGCCGACCGCCTGATGCTCGCGTCGTTTGGCGCGCCGGACTTCGCCGAGGGCGTCACCAGCTTTCTCGAGCGCCGCGAGCCGCGCTTCGCGCCGCTGAGCGCCTGAGCGAGCCGGCGCCGCGCGACATCGCCCGACGTCTCAGCCGAGCGATCGCAGGCGCACGCCCCCGACCTCGACGCTGGCCCCGGGCTCGCCGAGCGCGACAACGCCGGCGAAGCCGATCTCAAAAAGTCCTTCCTGGGACTCGTCGGACGCCTGGGCGAACTCGACCGAGCCGCCGTGCAGCGCCAGCGACGTCGCGGGACGGTCGGCGGGCGGCGCGCCGAGCACGTGGCCCCAGCGCGCGGCCGCGCTGGCCGGATCGCCGACGGCCACGGAGATCGAGGCCAGGCGCCCGGGCGCGCCGGAGCCGGTGCGTCCGGTCCAGTCGGGACCGCCCCAGCGCCAGGTTCCGTAGGGCTGCGAGCGGTCCAGCGAGACGATCGCGCCGTGCATGTCGGCCGGGTGCAGGTGCGTGCCGGAGATGTCAGGGAGGTCGATGCGCCAGACCACGCGGACGCCATGCTGCTCGGCTCGTGCGCGTGCGCCGTCGAGATCCTCGAGGTCGAACAGCGCCATGTAGCCGCCGTCGCCTCCATGGCGCTGCAGGTAGCGCCCGGCGGCCGTGCCGGGCTGGATCGGCGAGACGATCTCCAGGAAGCAGTCGCCCAGCGCGAAGACTGCGTTGCGCAGCCCGAACTCGCCGACGCCCGGGTCGCGAAACGGCTCGCCCAGCTGCAGCGCCTCGCGCAACGCGCGCTCGACGGAATCGAGCTCGTCGGCGACGAGCACCGCTTGGCGCAACCGAACGCGAGGTGAAGGCCCGCTCACGAGCAGAGCCTATCCGCGCAGGCGACTGCGCACGCGCGCAGGACACTAGGATCGCCAGACCATGACGATCGCGCCGAGCATCGTCGCATCGGCTGGCCGCCCGGCATGAACGCGCGCGCGGAGGCCGGCGAGCGTGTCGGCGGGCGCTATGACGCGCGCGTGCTCGAGCCCTCTCCCCCGGCCGTCGCCGCCGAGCCGTGGCTCGCCGACGATCCGGTCGGGCGCGACGAGCCCCGCGGCGCGCTGCCGCGGCTGGCGCCGGTGCCCGGCGGCGACCTGCGCTGGCGCGAGCTGGTCGCGCAGGATGCGTCGCTGGCGCAGTGGTGCGCCGATCGCTGGCTCGCGGCCTATCGCGACTTGCAGCCGGCGCCCGCCACGCTCGTGGCCACCCGCCAGGCTCTGCACAGCCTCGCCGAACGCGTGATCGCGCCGGCGCGCCAGGCGGCCAACGGCAAGATCGGCCTGCGCTTCACTCGCGGCGGCTTCGGCACGCCGTTCTTCGGCGCCGACGCTCAGGTGCGCGTGGCCGGCGAGCAGCTGGTCGTGCAGCAGGGCGGCCAGGAGCGCGCCGAGCCGATCGCCTCGCTGGCGCAGGCCGCCGCACACCTCGGCGAGCAGCTGCTGCCGGGCGGCGTCGCCGGCGAGGACGCGGGCGACGAGCTGGCGGTCGGCGCGGCGGCGTCTACGCTGCTCGGCGAGTGGTATGGCTTCGGCGCCTCGGTGCTGGAGGAGCTGCGCGCGGGCGTCGGCGACGAGGCCGAGCCTTCGCGCGTGCAGCTGTGGCCCGAGCACTTCGACCTTTCCGTCGAGCTCGGCGCGGAGGCCGAGGGCAAGCGCGCGGGCTACGGCGCCTCGCCGGGCGACGAGCTGCACGCCGAGCCCTACCTCTACGTGACGCCGTGGAGCGAGCAGCCCGACGGCGAGCTGTGGCAGGCCAGCGCCTTTCGCGGCGCCGAGCTGTCCTACGCCGAGCTGCTGTCGGGCGACTGCGGCGAGCGCCAGCGCGAGATCGCGCTGCGCTTCTTCGCCGAGCGCCTCGCGGCGCTGTCCTAGCCGCTTTGCCTACGCGCCCAGGCGCACGGGCAGCGTCTTCATCTGGTTGAGAAAGCCCGATTCGACGTAGGCGGGCTTGCCGTCCATGGCGATGTGCGGGAAACGCTCGAGCGTCTCCTCGAAGAGGACCTTCAGCTCCAGGCGCGCCAGCGCCGTGCCCAGGCAGAAGTGGCGGCCACCGGCGCCAAAGGCCTGGTGCTCGGGATTGCGCCGCACGTCGAAGCGGTCGGGGTCGTCGTACAGCGACTCCTCGCGGTTGGAGGAGACGTACCACATGACCACCTTGTCGCCCTCTTTGATCTTCTGTCCGTGAAGCTCGGCGTCGCATGTGGCCGTGCGGCGGAAGTGGGCGAACGCGGGGAACATGCGCAGCGACTCCTCGACCGCGCCGGAGATGAGCGACGGGTCCTCGAGCAGCAGCCGCATCTGTTCGGGGTCTTCCATCAGCGCGCGCATGCCGCTGGTGTAGGTGGCCTTGGTGCTGTCGTTGCCGGCCGCCACGAGCAGGAAGAAGCCCATCACCAGCTCGTGTTCCTCGAGCCTCTCGCCGTCGATCTCGGCGTTGACGAGCACCGTCGTCAGGTCCTCTGTGGGGTGCTCGCGGCGTTCGGCGATCATCTTGCCGCAGCGCTGGAAGATCTCCGGGATGTCTTTTTCCAGCACGCCGTCGATGCCCTCGGGATTGAGGTCTTTGTCGTCGCCGGAAAGCGTCGAGTTCATCAGCCGCGCCCAGATCGCGTCGTCCTCCTCGGGAATGCCCATGAAGCGCCCGATCACGCGCGAGACGGCCGGCTGGGCGACGTCGAGCACGAGGTCGCACGTCTCGCGGCCCTCGATGCGGTCGAGCACGTCGACGACGATCGCCCTGATCTCGTCCTCGTGCGCGGCGATCCGCTTGGGCGTGAAGCCGGCCTGGAAGAGCGCCTTCAGGCGATCGTGCTTGGGCGGGTCCATGCCGATGAACATGGCCTGCGTGAGCTCCAGCGGGAAGACTTCGGAGACCGCGGTGACGCCTTGTGCGGAGGAGTACGTCTTCCAGTCGCGGCTTACCGTGTGGATGTCCTCGGCGGTCGTGACCGACCAGAAGCCCTTCTCCTGCGGGTAGTCGGTGACGCGCGGGGTCCAGTGGATCGGACAGCGGCTGCGCATCTGCTTGAACATCTCGTGCGGCGGGCCGTCGGCCCAGATCGCCTTCTCGGCGAGTAGCGCGTTCTCGAGATCGCTGGAAACGGATGCCATCTGGGCCTCCCCATCGTCGGCGCGGATCGTTGCGGCGATCATACTGGCCAGACAGCCAGGAGGGTGGGGTATCTGTCTAGACGCCCTGCGACGGGCCGCCGGCGCTCTCGCCGCCGGACATCGCACGGCCGTTGGCCGGCGCCCCGCGCTCGCGACCGGCGATGCGCAGCTCGCCGACGCTCAGGCGCGCGACCTCCAGGTCGCCGACCTTCAGCGAGGCGATCGCGGCGCGACGGATCGCCAGCCTGCCGATCGCCACCGCTCCCAGCGCCACGGCTCCGCCAGCCAGCGCGCCGGAGGCGATGGCGCCGAAGGAAGCCGCGCCGACGGAGGCGGCAAGCTGCGGGTGGACGGACTTGCGACGCCGCGCCCTCATCGCTGCGCCGCGGTCGCGCTCGCCGTGCTCGGACCTTCGGCCGGCGCGCCGGCGTCGCGCGAGCCGTCGCCGGTCTGGGCGACGACCTGCGCCAGCGCGCTGCCGGCGAAGCGAAGCATGTGCGGCAGATGCGCGTGCAGCGTGCGCATGTCGTGTTCGCCGAGGTACACCGCGCCGTGCGCACTGGCGCCGGCGGCGCGCAGCTGCGCGGCGAACGGCGCGTTCTCGGCGGGGTCGGCGACGTGGTCGGACACGCCGCCGTAGACGAACGCCTGCAGGCCCTCGCGCGCGATCACAGGCTGCGCGGTGCGCAGCTCGTCGGACAGCCCGTCGAAGAAGCCCAGCCAGCTCTCCACCACAGCGAAGCTCTGGGGATGGCTCAGCGCGACGTTCATCGCGCCGTAGCCGCCCATCGAGTCGCCGGCGATCGCGCGCGCGCCGCGCGCGGCCACGGTGGGCAGCATCCGGTCGACGAGCTTTTGCACTTCCACGACGTAGCTCTCGTAGCGGTGGGCGCCGTGATCGCGCCAGTTGTTGGCGCCGGGGCCGCCCTGGATCATCACGGCGATCATCGGTGGGATCTCGCGCCTGGCGATCAGCGTGTCCAGCTCACCCTGCAGCCCCATTTCCAGGAAGGCGGTGGCCGGCTGGTCGTTGCCGTGCAGCAGGTACAGCACCGGGTAGCGCTGCGTGGCGCTCGCATAGCCGGGCGGCAAGTAGACGTGGAAGGTGCCCGTGCCGGCGAGGGCGACGGAGCTGTAGGTGGCGGTGTCGATCGAGCTGCCCGCCCGGTCGTGGCTGGAGGCGACGAGCGTCGGCAACGGCGCCGGCGTGGCGGCCTGGCGTGCGGGAGCTTGCGCGACGGGTTGCGAAGAGCGCAGGCCCAGCACGGGATCGAGGCTCTGCGGGCCGTTGAGCGCGAGCGCCACGCACAGCGCCGCCAGCGCGCTGGCGACCAGGCCCAGCGCGAGCGAGCGCGGGTTGAGACGGTGCCCCGCACGCGGCGCAGCCGGCGCGGTAGCCGGGGCCGAGGCGATCGCCATGGCCGGTTCCAGACGCGGCAGCGCCGGCACCCAGGCTGGCGGCAGCGCTTCGACCGCTTCGGCGGCGCGGCCGGGCCAGCTCCAGTCGCCGAGCGAGTCAAACCAGACCTGCGTTCGCGATGTCTTGGTCGAGCCGCGCATCCAGGAGATTCAACGTACGCTCGGCGAGAAACCCAAGCCCTGCACGAACCCGCCCAAAAGCGCGCAACCCGCCGCGCGCCCACGATCGGTCGAGAAAGCCTGTGCTCGGCCCCCGGCCGATCGCGTGCGCCGAGCGCTCGCTCAGCGCGTGCTCCAGACCTCTCCCGTGTCGCCGAAGCCGATCGCCTGCTTGGTCGCCTCCGTGAGGTCGAACTCGCGCCCGGCGACATACGGACCGCGATCGACGACCGGCACGCGAACGGAGCGCCCGTTGTAGCGCAGCGTCACCAGCGTGCCGCAGGGAAGCGTCTTGTTGGCCACGCCGAGCGTGGAGCGCGTCAGCGAGCCGCCGCAGGCCAGACCGCCGCCGCCGCCGTACCACGAAGCCTCGGCCAGGCGATAGACGTTCAGGCGTCCCAGGCGATGGTGCGCCGGCACGCCCAGGGCGTCGCCGGCGAAGTCCACGCGGATGCGCTCGCTGCCGGTGTCGCGCGGCAGATAGCGCAGCCGGAAGCGGCCCTTGGCGGCGGTGCGCGCCTGAGCGACCGTGCGCCAGCCGTGGCGGCGCATGGCCTGCAGCTCCACCGTGCGCCCGGCGATGCCCGGGCTGAGCGTCCCGGCGACGCTGACGTGCCTGCCGTCCAGCACGTTCAGCTTGGCCTTGCGCACGCGAATCGTCGTGTTCAGCGCCCGCCCGAGCGGTGGCGACGCCAGCGAGGGCGCGGCCGTGGCTATGTCAACAGGAGCAAGCGCGACGGCATGCTGCGCGGGCGGCGCGGGAACGTACATCGATGTGAACCTCCTTGTAATCCGCCTACGGGGTTAGCTGTCGGGCTCACGGCCGGCCGCCAGCGCGAGACAGACGCGCATCGACCGGGCGTTACGCCCACATCCAGTGGGCGATTCGCCCCATCCGGCCCCGAACTGCAGGCCGGCGGTGGGTTCCCCGATCGCCGCCATGGATGGCGGCGACTCAGCGGAGTCGAACAATTGTTCGCAGCCTAGTGGCCGTCGAGGGGGTCCTTCTGTGACGACGGACACACATCATCGTCGCCGGCGAAGGATCCATTTGCGGCGATTTCCGCCCGCCGATTGGCCAGTCAGCCAGGAACCCTGTATTGTTCAGCGCGACGCACAGAAGCCTCACGTCTTCCTTTTCTCCTCAGCGAAGAGCCGGTCATCTGACTGGCTCTTCGTCTTGGACGCCGGCGACGGTCGCGGGGCCGCCGACGAAAGGCTCCTGTAAGCCGATTCTCGACTCGATCGTTGACGGCGGCTGCCCAAACCGCGACAATCGGGCGAGATGGCCAACCCGGATCGCCTGACGGCGCTCGACACGACTTTTCTGCACCTGGAGGACCACTCCACCGCGCACATGCACGTCGCCTCGGTGATGGTCTTCGACGGCGTCGCGCCGGCGCCGCAGGAGCTCGTCGACCACGTCGTCAGCCGCCTGCACCTCGTGCCGCGCTACCGCCAGCGCCTGGCGAACGTTCCATACGGCCAGGGCCGTCCGGTGTGGGCCGACGACCCGCACTTCAACCCGCGCTATCACATCCGCCACACCGCGCTGCCCAAGCCGGC
>DATHJQ010000360.1:0-2100 GCA_035286505.1 Solirubrobacteraceae bacterium
CCCGCCCACGCGCAGCGTGAGGCGAAGCGCCGAGCGCTGCGAAGAAGGCGTCGTCACCTGCAGGCGCACGGCAGCGGTGCCGGCGGGCAGGCGCAGCCCCGGCGCACAGACCGGAGAGCCACGCTTGGCTTCGACGACCGCGCCGTCGTTCTCCACGCTGTCGGTGCCGGTGAAGTAGAAACGCGGGCGCAGGCAGTAGAAGGCCGTCAGCAGCACAAACGGAACGGCGCAGATCGCCGCCGCTCGCCACACGCGCCGATCACCCGCGAAGACGGCCGCGAGCAGGCGCCGCGGGGGCCGCACGCTCAGCGCCGGCGCAGACCGAGAATCGACAGCAAAAACGCCGAGAAGAAGATCTGGATGCCGACGATGATCAGCGACGCCGCCACCACGGCCAGGCGTTCGTCGGCCAGCGAGCCGAAGCCGTGGGCGATCCATGTCGCGACGATCACGGCTCCCATCACCAGGCCGACGAGCGTGAACAGGCCGCCCAGCAGCAGCCCGTGCTCCAGACGAAAGCGCTCGCGCATGCGATCGAACCACGGATCGCGCTCGCCCATGAAATAGGTCCCGTAGGCGTGCGCACAGAGACCCAGCGCGAGCACCTGCGTGCCGACGATCATCAACAGCGCGCCGCCGATCAGCGCGTGCACGCCCCACGCGCGCCCGAAGAGGTCCAGTCCCGCCTCGACCGCCACGACGATCAGCGTGCCGACGCCGGCGAGCACCGCGCCTGGCGCGATGAACAGGTGGTTGGGGCTGTGCACGAGCAAAAAGCGCAGGTGACGCCAGCCGTCGCGGAAGCTCGACAGCTTGCTCTCTCCTCCGCGCGGGTGGTACTCGATCGGGAACTCGGCGATGCGCAGGTGCTCCTTGGACGCCCTGATGACCATCTCCGAGGCGAACTCCATGCCGGTCGTGCGCAGGTCCAGGCGCGGAAGCACATCCCGCCTCAGGCCGCGCATCCCGCAGTGCGCGTCGTTGACGCCCGTGCGGAAGAACAGGTTGAGCAGGCCGGTGAGGATCGGGTTGCCGACGTAGCGGTGAAGCCAGGGCATGGCGCCCGGCTGGATGTTGTCCATGCGGTCGCCGATGACCATCTCCGCGCCCTGCTGCAGCGCCTGCACGAAGCGCGGGATGTCGTTGAAGTCGTAGGTGAGGTCGGCGTCGGCCATCACGATGTAGCGCCCGCGCGAGGCGGCGAACCCGGCCAGGTAGGCGCTGCCGTAGCCGCGGCGATGCTCGACGACGACGCGGGCCCCTGCCTGCTCGGCCAAGCGCGCGGAGTCGTCCTCGGAGTCGTTGTCGGCGACGATGACCTCGCCGGCGACCTGCATTCGCTGCAGGGCCTCGCGCGCGGCGGTGACGCACTCCTCGATGTTTTCGGCCTCGTTGAGGCAGGGAATCACGACCGACACGAGCGGCACGCTGCGATCCTCGGCTTCCGCCAAGACGGGTGACCTTGTCTGGTCGACTGTGCTCATCAGCTGTGGGACCGATCCTGCGTCGCGCGGCTTACAGCCGGGCCGTGCCGTTATAACGCGCCGAAGGGCGGAAAGTGGCGCGTCTGCGGAGGGCGATCCTATCGCACGGGTCTGGCAGTCTCTCGCGGCACATGCGCGTTTGCATCGTCTATGACTGCCTGTTCCCCTACACCGTCGGCGGTGGCGAGCGCTGGTATCGCAGCCTCGCCGAGCGTCTGGCCGCGGACGGGCACGAGGTCACCTACCTGACGCTGCGCCAATGGGATCGCCACGAGCGCCCCGACGCCGGGGCCGGCGTGCGCGTCGTCACGGCCGGCCCGCGCATGGCGCTGTACACCGCCGGCGGCCGGCGACGCATCCTGCCGCCGCTGGTGTTCGGCGTCGGCGTGCTGTGGCGCCTGCTGAGGAGCGGTCGCCGCTATGACGTCGTGCACACGTCGGCGTTTCCCTACTTCTCGCTGCTCGCGGCGGCGCTCGCGCGACGGCTGGGCGGCTTCGAGCTGGTCGTCGACTGGTTCGAGGTGTGGAGCGACTCCTACTGGCGCGACTACCTCGGCGCCGCGGGCGGGCGTGTCGGGGCGTTCGTGCAGCGCGTCTGCGCGCGCGTGCGCCAGCG
>DATHJQ010000361.1:0-7855 GCA_035286505.1 Solirubrobacteraceae bacterium
CCGTTCCGGCGACCAGCTGGACGTGCTCAGCCGCGACGCGGGCACCGGCGCGCTTTCGTCGGCCGGCTGCCTGGAATACGAAGAACCGCCCAGGCCGAAGGAAGAAGAAGAAGAAGAAGAAGAAGCCGAAGGCGCGCGCGCCTCTGCCGCGAGCGCCAGCTGCGGCGGCGCGGCTGGACTGAACAGCGTGGCCGTCGTCGCCGTCAGCGGCGACGGCTCGTCGGTCTATGCGATCGGCAGCGGCGCTGCCGCGATCTTCTCGCGCAACCCGACGACTGGCGCGTTGACCGAGACATCGTGCGCGGTCGACAACGACAGCCGTTGTACGAGCATGCCCGGCCTGGAAGGAGTCAGCGGCGCGGCGCTCAGCCCGGATGGCCGCCAGGTCTACGTCGCAGCGAGCGGAAGCGACGCGGTGATGGCGTTCGGCGTCGGCGCCGCCGTCACGACTGCACGCGCATCGGCTTCGCGCGCCGGGATGGCCAGGGTCAGCGTCGCCTGCCCGACCGGGCTACGTCACGTCTGCGTAGGGCGCGTGAGCCTCACGCGCGCGCTGGCGCACCGCTCGACGCGACACGGCCATCGCCAGATACGGGTGCGGCGCCTGGAGGCCGGAAGCTCGACCGAGTTCTCGATCGCGCCCGGTCGTCACGCGACGGTCGCCGTTCGTTTGACGCAGGCGGCTCGCCGCCAACTGAGCCACCGAAGACTGCGCCTGATGGCCGTCGTGCGGGCCCACCCGTCGAGCGGTGGCTCAGGCTACGGGCGACGCCTCGCTCTGCGGCTCGCGCGCCCCTGACGCTGGCGTGCTCGGGCGCGCATGGCCAGGCTCCACTAGCCTTCCGCGCGTGTCCAGCAGCGCGCCACCCCGTGAGCTCGCCGAAGGCAAGCTGCTCGTCGACCAGCCGATGGCGGGCGTTACGCGCTTGACGATCTCCAACCCGGTCAAGCGCAACGCGCTTGACCATCCGATCCTCGATGCGATCACGGCCACGCTCGCCGAGACCTCGGATGTGCGGTGTCTGGTGATCACCGGCGCACACGGCATGTTCTCCGCCGGCTATGACATCGGCGAAATCCCGACCGAGGAGTTCGAGGAGCGCGCCGAGCGTCTGGTGGCGCATCCGTTCACCGAAGCGATCGACGCGCTCGAGCGCTTTCCCCACCCCACTCTCGCGATGCTGCCCGGACATACGATCGGCGGCGGGCTGGAGCTGGCGCTGTCGTGCGACCTGCGCGTGGCCGGGGCGGAGATCAAACTGGGCATGCCGCCGGCAAAGCTCGGCCTGGTCTACTCGCACACCGGCCTGCGCAGGTTCATCGACGCGATCGGCGCTCCGCGCACGCGCGAGCTGTTCCTGCTCGGCCGCCACATCGACGCGGCGACCGCGCTGCAGTGGGGGCTGGTCACGCGCGTCGCGGCGGAGGCGCAGCTGGAGTCTGTGTCGCTCGAGCTCGCGACTGAGCTGGCCAACAACGCTCCGCTTTCGCAGGCCGGCAACAAGCGCGTGATCGAGGCGCTGCTGGCCGCCGAGGGCACGCTGCAGGACGACGTCGAGCAGGAGCTGATCGAGCTGCGCCGCGCCTCCTTCGCATCGAAGGACATGCAGGAGGGCATGCGCGCCTTCGCCGAGAAACGCCCGCCGCGCTGGCGCGGCGAGTAGCGCCGGCCGCGCGCGGCGCCCGTGCCGCCGCGGCCGGCGTCCCGCTTGGATCAGTCCACGAGAGGCTCGGCCGGGAAGCGCAGGCCGAAGCGCTCGATCAGCCCTGGCACGCTCGCGGGGTCCATCTCCAGCCCGTAGCGCTCGCACAGCGCGCCGAGGACGTCCGGGCCGGCCTGCGCGACGCCGCCGCGGTCGACCAGCTCGGCGAAGAAGCGCTCGAAGCCGGCAGGTGCGATCAGCTCGAGGATTCTGCAGGGATCATCGCCGGCGTTCCAGAACGTGTGCCACTCGTCGCGGGGCTTGAACACGAGGTCGCCCGGGCCGGCCTCGAGCACGTCGTCGCCGAGCAGCGCACCCATGCGTCCCTCCAGCACGTAGCTGTACTCGTCCTCGCGCGAATGCTTGTGCAGCGGTGCGGCGAGGGCTCGCGCCGACATCGGGTGTTCGACCAGCGCGAAGCCCCCGTCGCTGGTGACTCCGTCGAGCATGAAACGCACACCGATGCTGCCGAGAAAGCCGGCCTTGCCATCTGTGGGGCCTACCACACGGGGCTGAGCGGTTTGCATCGCGACCTCTCTTCATCGGACAGTAATGTCGCGCGAACTATACAGCAGGCCGGTCGACATGTCATATTCAAGAGACAGTCATGGCCGATCAACCACGTCCGTATCGCATGCGCCGCCGGGCCGAGTCCCAGCAGCAGACGCGCCTGCGCATCACCGAGAGCGCGGTCGAGCTGCACGGCACGGTGGGTCCCTCGCGCACCTCGATCAGCGCGGTCGCCGAGCACGCCGGCGTGCGTCGCTCGACCGTCTACCGACACTTCGCCGACGAGGCGGCCCTGTTCGATGCGTGCAGCGCGCACTGGTCGGCCGCCAACCCACCTCCCGACCCGCTCGTCTGGTCGAGCATCGACGATCCCGGCGAGCGCTTGCGCATCGCGCTCGCCGAGCTCTACGCCTTCTACGGTCAAACCGCGCAGATGCTCGAGAACCTCCTTCGCGACGAGCACGTGCCTCTCGTCCGCGAGCGCTTCGGCGCCTTCCGCGGCTACCTCCGGGTGGTCCAGGACGCGCTGCTGACGGGAGCGTCGCTGCGCGGCAGCGCTCGACGACGGACGCAGGCGGCCATCGGTCACGCGATCGCGTTCTCCACCTGGCGATCTCTGGTGCGCGAGCAGGGACTCGGCGCCGGCGAGGCGGCCGAGCTGATGTGCGCGCTCGTGCAAGCCGCGCCAGCCGCGCGCTGAGCGGTCGCGGCGGCAGCGGCTCCTGCCGTCCGCAACACTCCATAACCTCCGTCGCATGCCGCCGCTGATTACTCGCCAGGAGGCTCTGCGCCTCGGCGAGATCGATGATCGTCAGCAGATCGAGGCGCTCGTGCAACGAGCTTGGCAGGCGCGCGTCGAGCGCTTCTCGGACTCGACCGACATGTGCTCGCTGGTCAACGCCAAGTCGGGTGGCTGCGCCGAGGACTGCGGCTTCTGCGCGCAGTCGCGCTTCGCCGACGCCGAGACGCCGATGCACGCGATGATGGAGCCGGAGCAGGTGCTCGAACACGCGCGTGCGGCTGAGGCTGCCGGCGCCCATCGCTTCTGCATGGTCACGCAGGGCCAGGGGCTCTCCAAGCGTGACTTCCAGAAGTACCTCGAAGGGGTGCGCCTGGTCTCCGAAAAGACCAACCTCAAGCGCTGCGCCTCGGTCGGACACATCTCCGCCGAGCGAGCAAAGGCGCTGCGCGAGGCCGGCATCCAGCGCGTGCACCACAACGTCGAGACGGCCTACAGCTATTACGACGAGGTCACCAGCACGGTTCGCTACGAGGGACGGCTGCGCACGATCGCCGCCGTGCGCGAGGCGGAACTGGAGACCTGCGTGGGCGGAATCCTCAACCTCGGCGAGAGTCGCCAGCAGCGCGTTGAGATGGCCTTCGAGCTGGCCGAGATCAACCCGACGAGCGTGCCCATCAACATGCTCAACCCGCGACCCGGCACGAAGTTCGGCGACCGCGAGTACATGGACCCGTGGGAGGCGGTCAAGTGGATCGCGATCTTCCGCCTGATCCTCCCCGACGCGCTGTTCCGGCTGTGCGGGGGCCGCGTGGAGAACCTGGGCGAGCTGCAGCAGCTCGCCGTGCAGGCGGGCATCAACGGAGTCATGATGGGCAACTTCCTGACGACGCTCGGAAACACGCCGGAGGCCGATCGCGAGATGTTCGAGCAGCTCGGGCTGAACGTCGCGCGCCAACCCGACAACGCCGCCAACCCGCGTCCGGACAACCGTTCGGGATGGCTGTCCGGCGAGACGCCCGACCTGGTCGACGAGCTGATCGCGGCTTCGGCAGGCGCCAGCGCAGCCGCCACGGCCAAACAAGCCGCCGAGACGGCCCCGGACGAGCTGAAGATCCGCCTGTGGGACCCGTCGACACAGCTTCGCTACAGCGCCAAGCGCGCGGTTCCCCGGCGCCCGGACGGCGCGGCCAATCGCGCGCCCGTCCCGGCGGGCGTGGGCGATCGGGACGCGGCCGAGCAGCCGGCGAACGAAGTGCCCAGGGCGGTCACGGCGGGATAGGACTGAAAACACGAGGACGGGAGCGAGATGGACGGGCGACTTGCAACGAGGGAGATAGACGAGCGCCTGGAGGAGCTCGAGCGCGCGGGGCTGACGCGCCGCCTGCGTCTCGTCTCCGGTCCACAGGGCCCGACGGTTCTGCTCGACGGCCAACCGGTGCTGCTGCTGTGCTCGAACAACTACCTGGGCCTCGCCGACCATCCGCACGTGCGCGAGGCGGCCGCCGAGGCGGCGATGCGCTGGGGCGTCGGCGCCGGGGCTTCGCGACTGATCTCCGGAACGATGACCGTCCACCGCCGCTTGGAGGAGCGCTTGGCGGCGTTCGCGGGCAGGCAGTCGTGCCTGCTCTTCGGTTCGGGCTACCTCGCGAACCTGGGCGTCATCGGCGCCCTGGCAGGACGTGGCGACACTGTCTTCTCCGACGAGCTCAACCACGCGTCGATCGTCGACGGCTGCCGGCTCTCGCGCGCCGAGGTCGTCGTCTACAGGCACGCCGATGTCGAACACCTGCTGTGGAGCATGCGACGCAGCGGTGGCCGCGGCAGCGCGCAGGGCGGTCGCGTGATCGTGACCGACTCGGTGTTCTCGATGGACGGCGACGTGGCGCCGCTGGCGGAGATCGTCGAGCTGGCGCAGGCGTCAGGGGCGCGCCTGGTCATCGACGAGGCGCACGCGATCGGCACGTATGGCCCGGGCGGGCGCGGCGTGCTCGCGCAGGAGGGCCTGGACGGCGAGGTCGACGCGATCGTCGGCACGCTCGGCAAGGCGTTGGGCTCCTACGGCGCCTATGTCTGCGGCGACGAGGAGATGGTGCGCTACCTGCTGAACACATCGCGCTCGTTCATCTTCTCGACCGCGCCGCCGCCGCCGTCGATCGCCGGCGCGCTCGCCGCGCTGGAGCTGCTGCAGGAGCGCCCGCACCGCGTGGAACGGCTCAGCGCCAACGCCCGCGCGCTGCGTCGCGCGCTCGCTCGCGAGGGCTTTGCGGTCTCCGAGGGCGACATGCACATCGTGCCGCTGGTCGTCGGCGACGAGCGCGACACGCTGCGGCTGTGCCAGGAGACGATCGAGCGAGGCGTGTTCGCGCAGGCGATCAGGCCACCGACGGTCCCAGCCGGCACCTCGCGCCTGCGCCTGGCGGCGATGGCCTCGCACACCGCGACGGACATGCGCATGGCCGCGGAGGTGCTCGCAGCGGCCGCGCGCAAGCTCGGCCTGGACCCGGCGCAGCTGGGAACGCCGCACGAGCGAGAGCAGCCAGACGCGCCCGACCAGGAGCTCGGGCGCGAGGCGCGCGAGCCCTTGCGCGGCCAGCCTCCGCCGACGGCGCCGTTCGACGTCGAGCGGCCGCGCCCGCCGCGCCCGCCGGCGCCGCCCGCCGCGAGCTCCGCCGGCGCCGAAGCGCCGTTCGACGGCGAGCGCGAGAGCGTTGCGGACGCCGCCTAGCGCCTCGCGCTCGCCACCGATGCGTGGGCTGTTCGTAACCGGGACCGACACGGGCGTCGGCAAGACGGTGCTCAGCGCCGCGCTGCTCGCCGCGATGGCCGCGGCCGGCGAGCGAGTCTCGGCGCACAAGCCCGCGGTCACGGGGCTCGACGAGCAGCGCGAGGCAGCCTCGACGAAGCTGTGGCCGGCCGACCACGAGCTGCTCGGGGCCGCCGCGCGCATGCCCGCCGAGGAGGTCGCGCCGTTGCGTTACGGACCGGCGGTGTCACCGCTGCTGGCGGCCGAGCTGGCCGGCGAGACGCTGCAGGCGCGACGCGTGCTCGCGGCGGGCGCCGCCGCCGTCGCCGAGCGTAGCGACGCCGCCGGGACGGTGATCGTGGAGGGCGTCGGCGGACTGCTGTCGCCGCTGGCGGAGAACCTGACCGTCTGTGACCTCGCCGTGGCTCTGAGATTGCCGCTGCTGGTCGCCGCGCGCCCGGGCCTGGGCACGATCAACCACACGCTGCTGACGCTGCAGTCCGCGCGGGCCGCCGGGCTGAGCGTCCGCGCCGTCGTGCTCACCCCGTGGCCCGAGGAGCCATCGCGCCTGGAGCGCTCGAATCTCGAAGCGATCATGCGCTTCGGCTTCGTGGAGGTCGACACGCTCGCTCGCGTGGGCGCTCCGCAGATCGACCAGCTCGCACGGGCGGGCGCGGAGCTGCCCTGGAGGCGCTGGCTCGGCGAGCGGCCCGGCGTCACAAGCGCCTCTTGAAGACGGCGTGCAAGCGAGGGGTTGCGCGCCTGCGCCCCGCGGGGCTATGGTTGGTCGCATCGCGGTGACCGCTTCGACAGCCAACGTACCTGCGGACCTCGGCGACTTCACGGCGCGCTACCGCGCGGCGTGGAACGAATGCGACACGGCGGCGATGGCCGAGCTCGTGACCGAGGACATCGTCTGGGCCGACCCGGCGCTGCCCGAGCCCGCCCGCGGCGTCGCCGAGGTGCAGGAGTTCATGCGCGCGAGCTTTCGCGGCTTCCCCGACCTGCAGTTCGGCCAGCCCGACCCGCCGCTGGTGTCGGTCTGCGCCGACGTGGTCTTCTGGACCTGGTACATGGAGGGCACCAACCGCGGGGCGATCGACCCGCCCGGCTTCGCCGCGACAGGCCGGCGGATTCATGTGGACGGCGTCGATCAATGGACCATGCGCGACGGGCGCATAGCCGTCTATCGCGCCTTCTACGACATGAACGACCTCGCGCGCCAGCTCGGGATCGTCCCGCCGCCCGGCAGCGTGGGCGAGCGCGGCATGGTCAAGCTGCAGCGTTTGCAGGCCCGCCTCGGCCGGCGATGAGCTCGGGCTCGGACGCCGAGCCTTTCGACGTCGCGATCGTCGGCGCCAGCACCGCGGGCTGCACCGCCGCGCGGCTTTTCGCCCAGCAGGGAGCGCGGGTAGCGCTGATCGAGCGCAGGCCCGCGCTGAACGCGTACAAGACCGTCTGCACCCACTTCATTCAATCCAGCGCCATGCCGACAATCGAGAAGCTGGGCTTGGCGCCACTGCTGGAGCAGCGCGGCGCGGTGCACAACAGCATCGACCTGTGGACGTCGGACAGCGGCTGGATCGTCGCCGACGACAGACCGCCGCACGGCTACAGCGTCACGCGCCGCACGCTGGACCCGATCCTGCGCAAGCTCGCCGCCGACACGCCCGGTGTCGAGCTGATCGCCGGCTGGACCGCGTGCGGCCTGATCGGTGACGGGCGCCCGGAGGGCGTGCGCATCGAGGGCCGCACGCACGAGCGACGCGAGATCCGCGCAAAGCTCGTCGTCGCCGCCGACGGCCGCGACTCGAAGGTCGCCCGCTGGGCGCGCGAGCCCGGCCGCGTCAAGCCGCACAACCGTTTCTTCTACTGGGGCTACTGGCGAGGCGTGCGCCCGGTTACGACGCGCTCGAAGATGTGGCTGCTCGACCCCGACGCCGCGTACACGTTCCCCAACGAGGACGACCTCACGGTGGTCCTGCTCGCACCCCACCGCGACCGCCTGCCGGAGTTCCAGGCGGACCTGCACGGCGCCTACCGGCGCACCGTCAACGCGCTGCCCGACGGCCCGGACCTCAGCGAGGCGACGCTGGAGTCCAAACTGCTCGGCAAGCTGGAGCTGCCAAACGTGCTCCGTCGCGCCGCGCGCCCGGG
>DATHJQ010000362.1:0-2989 GCA_035286505.1 Solirubrobacteraceae bacterium
AAGTGCGTGTACGTCAGGTAGATCCTGCGTTTGAGGTTGGCGAACGGCCCCTGCCTGCGCCCCTCGATCGGGCTGTGTTGGCTCACGCCCGCGACGCCTCTCCGCTCGGCGGGTCGCCGATCCGCGGGCCGGTTGCGGTCATCTCCGCCGGGCCATCGAGCGCCAGCGGCGCAAAGCCCGCACGGCGCTCCAGCGATAGAGCGCGCCTGACGAACGCGGGCATGCGTCCGCAGCGCGAGCCCAGCAGCGCGCCGCACAGGCTCGCGACCTGATGGGCGCCGACGCGCGCGAGCGCCGCGCCACGGCGCGCCGGCGAGAGCCCCTCGTCCTTCAGCACGCCGCGCGCCTGGCCGAGCGCCCCGCGCACGCGGCTCATGAGATGGCGTGGCGAGGCCGGCTCGCGCCAGCCGTAGACCTCGCGCAACCCGCGCCACTCGTCGAAGCTTCGACGCAGCTGCTCGATCGGCGAATAGGCGTGCGAGTGGATCACGGCGGCGTGCGGCACGAACGCCTTGGCGTAGCCGGCGCGCAGCATGTCGATCGCGAGCACGCGGTCCTCGGCGTAGGGGACCTCGCGGAACGGTACCCGCTCCCACGCGGCGCGGGCGACACAGGCGTTGGCGTCGGTGAAGAACCCGCGCCGTCCCCTCAGCTCGGCCGACGCCAGCGCGCCGCGCTCGCGCGCATCCAGGCGCTCGACCTGCGGCGAGCAGTCGGGCGAGAGCGAGCCAAACCAGCCGTCCAGCTCCAGGCGTACCGCCAGCGCCGCCTGCGGCCGTGGCCGATACGGCCCGTAGACGAGCGCCACGTCCGGCGCGAGCGCAAAGCCCTCCAGCAGCCGCTCCAGCCAGCGCTCGTCGGCGGGCGTCGCGTCCTGCGTCAGCAGCGCCACGTGTGCGCCGTTCGTCTCGCGCATCAGCAGGTTGCGCGTCTCACCGTGCGAGAAGCGCTGCGGCGCGATCTGCAGGACCCGTGCTCCGTGCGATTCGGCCAATCGCGACGAGCGGTCGCGCGATCCCGAGTCGCAGACGACCAGCTCGTGCGCGACCGTCTGCGAAGAGAGCACGCGCAGCAGCTCGGCGAACAGCTCGCCGCCGTCGCGCACCGGGATGGCAACGCTCACGTCAGGCATAGAAGGAGGTCAGCGTAAGCAGTTGCGAGGCGTAGCTCAGCGCGATCGTCGCGACGACGAGAGCGACGCCCGCCTGCAGCATCCGGCGTCTGCCCAACCCGTGCAGCGCTCCCACGACCAGCAGCGCGATCGGGCCGATCGCCGGGAAGGCGTAGCGTCCGAACTCGGCGATCGCCGGGCGAGCTCCCGGCGTGTAGTAGGCCGCCACGAAGCCGACGATCACCGCGATCGGCATGAGCGTGACCGCCAGTGCTTCGGGCAGGTGCGCCGACAGCCAGCGCCACTCGCGCCGGGCCGCCCAGGGGGCCAGCACGAGCACGAGCACGCTCAACACGAGGATCGCGACATAGACCCACGACGGGAACAGCACGTCATACCAGCCGAACGCGCCCCAGCCGCGTTCGATGAAGATCACGAAACCCGGATACGAAGTGAAGTGGTCGATCATGAACGGCAGTCGCGGCAGAAAGACCTGCCAGAGATACGACAGGAAGTCGGGCACGTGGTGCAGCGCTTCGTTGACGGCGTTGGCGTTGGACCCGATCGCGGAGGGCGCGCCACCACCGGCCGTCGCCGGGCCGGCCGCAAGGGCTGGCGACAGCACCTGCGTCACGAGCACGCCGGCGACCACCGCCGAGATCGCCAGCGCCGCCCAGCCGAGCAGGTCGGCGCGGCCACGGTGGCGCCACAGCGCGGCGGCGAATACCAGGGCGGCGACCGGGTAGAGCGACAGGCCGGTGCCCTTGACGCTCGGCAGCAGGATCAGCACGGCCCCCGTCAGCGCGCCCCACGGGATCGTCACGCCGCGGCGCAGCAGGCGGATCAGCAGCAGCTCCAGCGCGGCGGCCGTGGCGTTGACGCCGACGTCGTTGTTGACGATGCCCGAGACGAACCCGTACATCGGCTCGTAGGCGACGAGCAGTGCAGCGAGCACGGCCAGCCACGGCCGGCGCGGGGCGAGCTCGCGGCCCAGCAGGAAGGTGAACAGCACGACCAGCGCGCCGAGCAGCGCCGAGACGAGGCGCATGAGGGTCAGCTGGGCGAAGACCGACGCATGAGCGGTCGCGAGGTAAGGGGGCGCCAGCGCCAGGTAGTAGAGCGGTCCGTGCGCGGCCGAGGTCGTGTAGCCGCCGCCGTCGCTGCGGCTCGGCCGCAGCCGCCGGACCTGCGCCGCGTAGTCGCGCTCCTGCGCAGACAGCCACGGCGCGCGCGTGTCGCCGACCTGATGGTCGGTCAGGAAGCTCGTGCCTTCCAGCGCGAGGTTCTCGGCGCTGGACCAGCGCAGCACGGAGGCCCGCTGATCGTTGATCGGCTTCTCGCCGCGCTCGACCAGCGACTGCGTGTAGGCGAAGTGGTCGACCTCGTCCGGACCCTGGAAGACGGGTGTGACCAGCGCCCAGCAGCATGCGTTCAGCGCCGCCACCGCGAACAGCGCGAGCGCCAGCCTGCGCGTTCGCCCGGCGACGGCCAGCGCGAGGCAGCGCAGGGCGAGCAATGCGAGGGCCGGCAGCGCGAGCAACAGCAGCAGCCAGTACAGCCAGGCACCGACGATTCCCGGACGAAACAGCGCGGCGCGGTCGAAGATCCGCCCAAGCCGCTGCACGTAGCTGCTGCGCTCGCCAGACGGCGGCAGGTACCACACGGCCAGCCGCGCCGCCACGACCATCCCGCCGGCGGTCGGTGGCGAGCGCCCCGGCGCGGTCAGGGGCGTCCCGCCCACGCGCACGGGCCCGTCGGCCGTCAGGCATAGCGAGGCCGATCGCGCCGCCGGACGCGCCGGCGTCGGCGTTACCGCAAAGTCGGCGTTGCTCGGGCTGTTGGCCTGCCCCCCGGCCGGCGCCAGCGTCGCGTGCAGCG
>DATHJQ010000363.1:0-6263 GCA_035286505.1 Solirubrobacteraceae bacterium
GGCGCGAGCTGACATCTCGCCCGCAGCCGCGCGCAGGGGCGGGCGAGCCCACGCAGCGCCGCTGACCGGGCGCGGCGTCAGGAGCGCAGCGGGTCCACCCAGCGCAAACCGGCGAAGCGCGAGAAGTCGTTGTCGTGTGAGCAGAGCGTCGCCCCGTGCTCGATCGCCAGCGCCGCCAGATGCGCGTCGGTCGTCAGGTTGCCGCCGGTGCCCAGCGGAGCGAGCAGATCGCGCAGCACGGCGGCGTGGCGAGACGTCGGGTGGACGACTGTGGCGACCGGCTGGGCGAGCCACGAGTCGACGACGTCGAGTGCCTGCTCGGGGCTCCACGGAGAGCCGAACCTCTGCCGGCTAGTCGTGAGTCGAAGGAACCCGACTAGAGCCACCCACGCGAAAGCCACCGTCTCCGGGCCGGACAACGCGTCCTCGAGCCACTTTTTCGCGGGCTCGTGCTGTGGCGCCAACGCGTCGTATGCGTACACGAACAGGTTGACGTCCGGAAGCTTCACTTGCCCATGTCGAGCTTGCGCAGGATCTCTTCGTCCTCCATTTCGCCTGCGACCTGGAGCGCCTTGTCGATGTTGAAGCGCGCGCCGAGTGGAGCGGACCTAACGCGAAAGCGCCTTTGTGGAGCGGGCTCGCCCGTCAGCCCTGCCCGCACCGCGTCGTTCAGAGCGGCCTTGAACGAGACGCCACGCTCGCGCATCGTCGCTTTCAACTTCGCCTCAACGTCCGGGTCAAGTGTGACGGTCGTACGCATCCGAGCATCATAGCATCATCTTTATTGCTGTCATGATGCCCCTCCGGGGCAGCGCTAGCCTGTGTGGCGAGCGATGCATCACGCCGATCCGCCCTCCGATGAGCTCTGGGTGTGCCACCTGGGCCATGTCCCCTACTCCGACGGGGTCGCCATCCAGGAGACGCTTCGCGCGCGCCGGCAGGCCGGCGAGCTGCCCGACATGCTGCTGCTGCTCGAGCACCCTCCCGTCTACACGCGCGGGCGGCGCGCCGGCGGCGAGGACCTGCCGTTCCCCGAGCACTTCTACCGCGCCAAGGGCATCGACGTCGCGAGCACCGACCGCGGCGGCAAGCTCACCTACCACGGGCCCGGCCAGCTGGTCGGCTACCCGATCATCGCGATCGACGACGTCACGCTGCACCTGCGCAAGATGGAAGACGCGATCGTCGCCGCGCTCGCCGAGCAGGGCATCGCCGCGTGCTCACGCCACGAGGAGGGCATCGACTACACCGGCGTGTGGGTGCAGGAGCGCAAGATCGCCTCGATCGGCGTGCACGTCTCGCGCGGCGTCTCCACGCACGGCTTCGCCGTCAACGTCGACAACGACCTGCAGCCCTTCTCCTGGGTCGTCGCCTGCGGGCTGCCCGGCGTGCAGATGACCTCCCTAGCGGCCGAGCTCGGCGCCCGCGCGCCGCGATTGGCGTGCTTTCGCAAGGAGATGGCCTACCGCTTCTGCGCGGCGCAGGGCCGCCGTGCGCGGCTCGTCACGCCCGCACGGCTCGGCTTCGACGCTCCGCTCGCGGCGCCCCGCGGCGCCGGCAACGCGCCCCAGGACGTGGCCGAGGCGCCCGTCGCCCCGGCTGCCCGGCAGCTGGAGGTCGCCCTATGAGCGCGACGCGCTCGCGCGCCAAGCCCGGCGGCATGGACGTGCTGAGCGTGCTCGGCTCAGACGTGCGCCCGCTGCGCGAGCGCAAGCCCCCGTGGTTCAAGGTCCCCGCCCCCGGCGGCCAGCGCTACCGCGAGCTGACCGAGCTGATCCGCGACGAGAACCTGCACACCGTCTGCCAGGAGGCCGCCTGCCCGAACGTCGGCGAGTGCTGGGAGCGCGGCACCGCAACGTTCATGATCCTCGGCGACACGTGCACGCGCCGCTGCGGCTTCTGCAACGTGAAGACCGGCAAGCCGACCTGGAACGACCCGCTGGAGCCGGCGCGTGTGGCCCGCTCGATCGCCCGCATGGGGCTGCGCCATGCCGTCATCACGTCCGTCGACCGCGACGACCTGCCCGACAAGGGCGCTTCGGCGTTCGTCGGCGTGATCCGCCAAGTGCGCCGCCAGGCGCCCGACTGCCAGGTCGAGGTGCTCACGCCCGACTTCCAGGGACAGGAGATGCCGCTGGCAAAGGTCATCGCCGAGCGCCCCGACGTGTTCAACCACAACGTAGAGGTCGTGCCCCGGCTGTATCCGCTCGCGCGACGCGGCTCGGAGTTCCAGCGCTCCTGCCGCGTGCTGCGCCTAGCCGGGGAGATGGGCGGTGGCGACGTCGTCACCAAGTCCGGGCTGATGGTCGGCCTCGGCGAGTCCCACGATGAGCTCGTCGAGGCGTTCGCCGCGCTGCATGAGCACGGCGTCGGCGTGCTCACCGTCGGGCAGTACCTGCGCCCCTCCGAGCGCCACCTGCCCGTCGTGCGCTACTGGCACCCCGACGAGTTCGCCGCCCTAGAGAAGGCCGCGTACGAGCTCGGCTTCGACCACGTCGCGGCCGGCCCGCTCGTGCGCTCCTCCTACCACGCCGACCAGCACGTGCCGCAGGCGCGCGACGGGGTCGGGCCGCTGGCCGCGCGGGCGTAGCTCGCCAGGCGCCCGCGGCGAGCAGAATGTGACGCTGCCGGCGCGTCGCGCCGGCCTTCATGTTTCCCCTCAAAGACAACATCCCCCTGGCGCGCTTTCCGATCGTCACGGTCGTGCTGGTGGCGATCAACGTGATCGTCTACCTGCTGGAGATCCGCCACGGCGGCAGCTTCTTCGGCGGGCCCTCCGACAGCGTGACAGTGCACTACGGCGCGATTCCCTACGAGCTGACGCATCCGGGCAGGCACTGCGACGTCGTCACGGTGCCCGGTGTCGAAGGAGCGGTCCGCTCGGTCGCCTGTCAGGGCATGGCCGGCGTGGTCGGCTCGCCGCCGTCGCAGCCGGCGACCTGGGAGAGCGTGTTCACGTCGATGTTCATGCACGGCAGCTTCCTGCACATCCTCGGCAACATGCTGTTCCTGGTGATCTTCGGGCCGAACGTCGAGGACGCCACCGGGCGCGCGCGCTATCTGGCCTTCTACCTGCTCGGCGGGATCGTCGCGCTCGCCGCGCAGGTGCTCGTCAGCCCGGGGTCGACCGCTCCCACGCTCGGGGCTTCGGGCGCTATCGCCGCCGTGCTCGGCGGCTACCTGCTGCTGTATCCGCGAGCGCGCGTGCTGACGCTCATCTTCATCGTCTTCTTCGCCACCGTCGTCGAGCTGCCCGCCGTGTTCCTGCTGGGCTTCTGGTTTCTCGAGCAGCTGTGGTTCGGCGCCTCGGGACTGGCCAGCCCGATCGGCGGCAGCGGCGGTGTGGCCTACTTCGCGCACATCGGCGGCTTCGTCTTCGGCCTGCTGGTGATCAAGATGTTCGTCTCGCGTGACCGAGGCTCGGCCAAAGGGCTGCAACCGCCGCCCAGGGCTGTGTACTGAGCCGATGAGGCGCATTCTCGTGCTCGGCGCGGTGCTCGTGTTCATCGCCGGCTTCGCCTTCCTGACGGTCGCCGCCGTGATCGAACAGGGCTTCACGATCGCCAGCTTCATCTCGCTGCTGATCCTCGGCCTGCTTACGATCGGCATCGTCGGGGCGCTGCGCAATCCTCCGCGTTGACCGTGTTGCGCCGCCTAACCTTGCCCCAGCAGATGCCCGCACGAGCACCCGAGAGGGCCGCATGACGACCTCCCCGTTGATGACGCCCGACCAGAGCCGGCGCCGGCGCGACCTCGCGCGCCAGCGCCGGCGCAGGCGACGCACGATCGGCTGGAGCTCGTTCGCGCTTGCCATCGTCGTGGCGGTCGCGATCGCCGTGGCGCTGTCCAGGTCCGACGGTCACGGCTCGGTCGTGGCCTCTACGGCGAAGGCCCCGACGGCGCAACGCGCAAAGACGGTCGTCGCGCCGACGCTCTCCCCGACCGGCCTGCCGCTGGCCAAGCCGCCGCTGAAGCTCGCCGGCCTCGGCCTGCCTCAGCAGGATCGTGTGCACATCGCCTTTCACCATCCGCCGCGCGCCGGCGTGCTGTTCGACCTCGCGACCGGGCAGGTGCTGTGGCAGCGAAACCCCTTCCTGCACCTGCGCATCGCCAGCCTGACGAAGATGATGACGGCGCTGCTGACCGTCAAAGGCGCGCCGCCCAGTGGGCACGTGCTGATCACCAAGGCCGCGGTCAACTCCGCCGGGTCCAAGGTCGGCGTGCTGCCGCTGGGCAGGCACGTGCGCGTGGAGACGATGCTCTACGGCCTGCTGCTTCCCTCCGGCAACGACGCGGCGATCGCGCTCGCCCAGCACGTCGCCGGCAGCGTCGGCGGCTTCGTCTCGCGGATGAACGCGCAGGCGGCGAAGCTGGGCATGGGCTGCACGCGCTACTCCTCGCCGTCGGGCTACGTCAACGCCGACAACTACTCCTGCGCCGCCGACCTGGCCGTGCTCGCCCACGAGGATCTGCTGCAGCCGCGCCTGGCGAAGATCGTGCGCACCTACACCGCCCAGCTGCCGTTCCCGACCAAGGGCGGCAAGCTCTATCTCTACAACAACAACCCGCTGCTGATCTACCACTACCCCGGCGTCACCGGCCTGAAGACGGGCTTCACCGACGCCGCCGGCAGGTGCCTGGTGGCGACCGCCAAACGCGGCGGCGTGCGCCTCGGCGTGGTCGTGCTGCACTCGCGCAACCCGGGCACGCAGGCGCGTCAGCTGCTCGACCGCGCCTTTCAGGGCGTCTATCACCAGGCGCCAGCGACCGAGCCGTCGATCCCCGCCGGCGCCTGAGCCCCGCAACGAGCGGGCGATTCGCGGGATCGTGCTCCCGGCAGTGCGTTTCTCCGGTAGATTGACTGGTCAGTCAGCCAAAGGAGAACAACGCCGTGGATCTCGACGACACACAGGAGCAGGCCGCATATCGCGCAGAGGCGCGCGGCTGGCTCGATGAGCACAAGTCAGAGGCTCCGGTCCTCGACGGCGCGGGCGCGCTTCAGGACGAGTCCGAGATAATCGCCGCCCGTCGCGCCTGGCAGGGCAAGCTCGCGGAGGGCGGGCTGGCCGGTGTGACATGGCCGAAGGACTTCGGCGGTCAGGGCCTTGGCCCGATCGAGCAGGTCATCTGCAACCAGGAGATCGCCAAGGCCAAAGTGCCGGGCATCCTGGACGCGATCGGCGTGGGCATGCTCGGCCCGACGATCATCGCGCACGGCACCGACGAGCAGAAGGGGCGCTACCTCGGGCCGATGCTGCACGGCGACGAGGTCTGGTGCCAGCTGTTCTCCGAGCCCGCCGCCGGCTCCGACTTGGCCGCCGTGCAAGCTCGCGCGCGCCAGCAGGAGGACGGAAGCTGGCGCCTGAGCGGTCAGAAGGTGTGGACGACCAACGCGCAGTTCGCCTCCTACGGCCTGCTGCTCGCCCGCACCGACTCCGACGTGCCCAAGCACAAGGGGCTGACGATGTTCATCGTGCCGATGGACGCCGAGGGCGTGACCGTTCGCGGGCTGCGCCAGATCTCCGGCGAGGCCGAGTTCAACGAGGTGTTCTTCGACGACGTCGCGATCGACGCCGACGCGGTCGTCGGCGGTGTCGGCAACGGCTGGGGCACGGCGCTGACCACGCTGATGTTCGAGCGCGTCACGATCGGCCTCGGCAGCGAGGGCATGGGCTACAACTCCAACCGCTTCGCGCAGGCGATCGCCGCCGACGCCGAGGCGCGGCGCGACCCTGAGGTGCGCCATGCGCTCGGCGAGATCGCAAGCGAACTGCTGGCCGTGCGCTTCACCGGCTACCGCACGCTGTCCGCCCTGCAGAAGGGGCAGGTGCCCGGACCCGAGTCCGGACTGGCGAAGATCACGATCGTCAACGGCGCGATCAAAGCCGGCGACCTGATCGCCGACACGCTCGGCCCCGACGCGCTCAGCGAGGACGGCGAGTGGGCCTACATGATCTCCTTCCTGCCCGGGCTGAAGTCGGCCGGCGGAACCGAAGAGATCCTGCGCAACACGATCGGCGAGCGCGTGCTCGGCCTGCCCCCCGCGCCGCGCCTGGACAAGGGCATCCCCTTCTCCGAGCTGCGCTCCAAGGAAGGAGCCACGGCATGAACCTCGCCCTCTCCGATGAGCAGGTCTTCCTGCGCGAGGCCGCGCGCGGCACGCTGTCGCGCTACAAGACCTTTGAGGCGATCCGCGAGGCGCTCGACGGCGACTCCGCTGCGCTGCCCGACCTGTGGCCAGCGGCCAAGGAGGCCGGCTGGCT
>DATHJQ010000364.1:0-2057 GCA_035286505.1 Solirubrobacteraceae bacterium
CGGCTTCGTCGCCCAGGACTCGCCGCTCTATCGCAACTTCAATGTCGCCGACACGGTGACGCTTGGCCGGCGCCTGAACGCGCACTTCGACGCGGCTTGGGCGCAAGAACGCTTGGGCAAACTGCGGATCCCGCTCGAGCGCAAGATCGGCGAGCTATCGGGCGGACAGCGAGCCCAGGTCGCACTCGCCGTCGCGCTCGCGAAACGGCCCCAGTTGCTGTTGCTCGACGAGCCGGTCGCCAGCCTCGACCCGCTGGCGCGGCGCGAGTTCCTAACCGCGCTGATGGAAGCCGTCGCCGAAGACGGTCTGAGCGTGATCCTCTCCTCGCACCTGCTCGCCGATGTCGAACACAGCTGCGACTACTTGATCTTGCTGATGGCCTCCGAGGTGCGGCTCGACGGCGACCTCGACGACCTGCTCGCCGCGCACCGGCTGCTCGTTGGGCCGCGTAAGCGGATCACGCATGGCGGCGGTATCGCCGCGGTCGTCCGCGAGAGCCATTCCGACCGTCAATCGACGCTGCTGGTGCGCACCGACGGGCCGATCGTCGACCCGGCCTGGTCTGTGCACGAGGTCGACCTTGAGGAGCTGGTGCTCGCCTACATGGGCGAGCAGCGTGAGCCGCGGCTGCAGTCGCTGCCGCCAAGATTGGAGGCCAACGGATGACCTGGCTCATCTGGCGCCAGCACCGTCAGCAAGCGTTGTTCGGCGCGGCGACCCTCGCCCTGATCACGCTCCTGTTGCTGCTGACGGGGCTGCACATGCACTCGGTCTTTCACGACTCTGGCCTCGGCCGCTGCCTCGGGAGCAGACACTCTGACTGCGGCAACCTCCAATCCGCGTTTGAGAGCCGCTTCTCGACCCTGCGACAGCTGGTGCCCTTCTTCATGGTGCTGCCGGCGCTGCTAGGTCTCTTCTGGGGCGCGCCACTGATCGGCCGCGAGATCGAGCAGGGCACGCACCTCTTCGTCTGGACGCAAGGCGTGACCCGCCTGCGCTGGCTCACCTCGAAGCTCGCGGCGCTTCTGGCGCTGACCTCGCTCCTGACCGTCGCCTACGCGCTCTTGATCAGCTGGTGGCTGGGGCCGCTCGACCGCTCGACCGGCGATCGCTTCCAGCCCGGCATCTTCGACCAACAAGGCCTCGTCCCGGTCGCCTACGCCGTCTTCGCGCTCGCGCTAGGGATCGCAGCAGGGGCGGTACTCAAGAAGACGATGCCAGCGATGGCCGCGACCCTGGTCGGGTTCGTCGGCCTGCGCCTGATCATCGCCGGCATGGTCCGCAAGCACTTCCTCAGCCCGGTCACGAAGACGTACCTCCCCCTGCCGGGCGTCGACACCAGCCATCCCGGTGCCTGGGTCTTCACTCAGAAGACGATCGACAGCAGCGGGCGTGCTGTTCCCCAGGTCGCCGTGAGCAGCGTCTGCCGAGCGACCAAATCGAGCACGCAAGCGAGCCTCGACCACTGCGTGCGTGCCCACGGGTTCCTCAACACCGATGTCTTCCAGCCGGCAAGCCGCTTCTGGCTCTTCCAAGGCATCGAGGCGGCGCTCTTCGGCGGACTGGCACTCGCTCTACTCGCGCTCGCCGTCTGGTGGGTGCGCCGACGTCTCGCCTAAAAAAGACGACCGTATGCAGCGCCGGGGCGTCTCCCTTGGAGATACGATTCGGCTCGTGACGAAGCTCCTGTGCAGCTTCTGTGGGAGCCGTCGACTTGCCGGCGAGCTCGTGACCGGTCGGGACGGAGCATTTATTTGCCGCGCGTGCGTCGACCTTGCCAAAGACGCACTCGAGCAAGCACATCTTGCAGAGTCGGAAACGCGCACTAGCCGACCCGCGCACAGCTAGCGCCGCCCAAAGACCGCCACCGTTCGACCCCCTCCCTCTCAGGGAGGGGATCTCGCGCAACGGGTGGCAGCCCACGGCAGACGCCCTGCTTACCATGGAACTTCCTAGGCAACTGGTGGCAGCCGGTGGCAATGGTTTTGGCTTGTTCTCCCCGCTTTCGCGCCTAATCGATTTGCCGCTGATTGCCACCTGTTGCAACCACGGGGCT
>DATHJQ010000365.1:0-2309 GCA_035286505.1 Solirubrobacteraceae bacterium
CTGGCGCACCCTCCGGCCGTGAGCGCTGGCGCGCGCCGTTACGCCTGCACAGCAAGGCCACCGAAACGGCCGCGCCTCGCGGCAGCAGAAGTGACCGTCGACGTCGGCGAAACCCCTACCGCACACACGGCGTCCCCACGAGGGATGGTTGCCAGTCGCGATATCGTCTCGGGCTCTTTCGGGGCGGTCGTGGGCGGATGTGAATCCAGATGCCCGGCTCGATGTGACCCGCAAGACTTCCGGGCAACCGCGTCATGGAAGAAACCGTCGGCATCGTAATCTTCTCGGCCTTCATGGTTCTCGTCGTCGGCGTGCTCGTCGGCAACCTGCTGCTCGCCCTCTACCGCGAGCGACGGTCGCGCCAAGCCTCTGGCGAGGCGCAAGCCGACTCCGCCGAGGAGTGACGTCTGGAGTCGGTCGCGGAGTCGGTCGCGCGTCGCCGGCGTTCAGCGTTGCGTCCGTGGCTCGCGCGGGCGCCCGGTCGCCGTGCTCTCGCCAGGGTCGGCCGCGTCAGCCGATGGCGCGGCGTGGTCGAGCAGCGAGCCGAGCGCGTCGGCGACCCGTCGCGGCAGCGTCATGTGGCCGCTGGCCGCGGCGCGCAGCGCCGCGCGCAGGCTGTGGCCCAGGCCGACGGCGGGCAGCTCGACTTCGTATTCGACCGTGCCTGCGGCGGCGTTCGTCGTGAGCACGCGCACGCCGATGTTGTCGAGCAGGCCGACGATCGCTCGGTTCTCGCCCGAGACGAGCGCCGTGTAGCGCTCGATGCCCTCGTCGCGCGCACGCTCGCTGAGCCTTTCCAGCAGCAGCGTTCCCAGGCCGCGGCGCTGCCAGCTGTCGATGACCGTCACTGCCACCTCCGCGACGGGCGCGTCGGGGTCAAGCCGGACGAAGCGGGCCACGCCGACGCCGCGGCCGGTGGCGGCATCGACCGCGCCGAGCGCCTCGTGAAGGTGTCCGTCCACATCGGTCAGGTACTCGATGTCGCGTGTCGAAAGGCGTGGCTTGGCGCCGAGGAAGCGCAGGTCGCGCGACTCGGCGCTCAGTCGCTCGAACGCCTCAGCGAGCACCGGCGCGTCCTGCGGCGTGAGCTCGCGGATGCTCACCTCGCTCCCGTCGCGCAGCCTCGCCATGGCGCCATCTTGGCACCCCGCCGACGGGTGTGTGGCTAGGCTAGACGGCCTCACACAAGCGCCATGAACGGAGGACGATCGCCCCATGCTCACGCTCACCGGCCTCGACGAGGTCAAGTCTTATGTAGGAAAGGAGCTGGGCGTCAGCGACTGGCACCTGGTCACGCAGGAGAAGATCGACCAGTTCGCCGAGGTGACCGGCGACGACCAGTGGATTCACATCGATCCCGAGCGCGCCAAGCAGAGCCCGTTCGGCGGCACCATCGCCCACGGCTACTACACGCTTTCGCTCGCGCCGCGCTTCTCCTATGACATGGTCAAATTCGAGGGCTTCGCCTTCGGCGTCAACTACGGGCTCAACCGCCTGCGCTTCCCGGCGCCCATGCCGGTCGGCGAGAAGGTGCGCATGCGCTCCAAGCTCATCTCCGTCGACGACATCCCCGGCGGCGCGCAGATCGCTACCGAGCTGACCTTCGAGCGCGACGGCGGCGACAAGCCCGTGTGCGTCGCCGAGTCGCTCGCTCGTGTCTACACCGGCTGACCACGCGCGGGCGCGCGAGGAGGGCACCGCCGAGAAATATCTGCAGTAACGAGCGCCGGGGGCGCGTGGGTGTGGCCCAACGGGCGCTTATGCTGCGCAACAGATGGCCGACGACGACGTCACATTCGCCACGCTCGACTACGAGCATGGCGAGCGCTTTCAGACCCTGCGGCGCGAACTCGGCGTTAGCGCCTTCGGCGTCAACCTGCTGCTGCTCGCGCCGGGCGAGCGTGGGCGCATCCACTCGCACGATCACCAGGAAGAGGTCTATCTCGTGCTCGCCGGTGAGCTGACGCTGGTGGTCGAGCGCGTCGAGCACGTGCTCGACGCCATGCACGTCGCGCGCGTCGCGCCCGGCGTGCGCCGCCAGCTCGTCAACGCCGGCCCCGAGCGCCTCGTCCTGCTCGCGCTCGGCGGCGCAGGCGAGCACGTCGGCCGCGACGGCCGTGCGTGGGAATCGTGGGAGCAAGGCGGACCCGGGCGAGCGCCGCAGCAGATCGCGCTGCCCGAGAACCTGCCTGCAGGCTGAGGGCGCCTGTGCACGTCCGCCGCTACAGCGAGATCGAGCCGTTTCAGACGCTCGACGGCTCGCAGATTCGCGAGTGGGCGGGCAAAGTGGCGATGCCCGCGTGCAACCA
>DATHJQ010000366.1:0-2430 GCA_035286505.1 Solirubrobacteraceae bacterium
TGACTTCGCCGATCGCCGAGCCTTCGACGGTCCATTGCTCACCGGCGCCGAGTTCGCCCGGCGGCCCCCCGCAGGTGAACACGAGGACCGCCGGCGAGGGGCTTTTCGCCTTCAGGTCCAGGCCCACTTTCGGTTTGGCGCCGCCTTTGACGAAGCCGAGCTCGCCTTCCAGTGGCACGCTCGTGCTCACTTCGCCGGCGGCCGTCGGGCTCGACTGGCATGGCTTTTTGGCGGAGGGCTTTTCGCAGCCTTTGAAGGTCAGGCTGACCGATGCGCCTTTGGGTCCTGTCCATTCGCCCGCGAGCGCGCTCGAGCCGCAAGTCACTTTGGTACCGCCGGTCGTTTCGAGGATCACCTGGTTGATCGGCGCGGAGAATTTGGGTTTGGACCCCGGGCCGGGCATCCATTCGAAGGCGCCCTGGCTCCCTGGGCTTTCGGCGATGCAGTTCGCGCGCGTGAATGCTCCGCCGCTGCCGACTTTCACGCAGCGACCGAGCGTCGGCAGGGACGGCGCGGAGTTCACTTCGGCGGATGCCGGCAGGCCGATGTTGCCCTGCTCGTCGATCGCGCGAATGGCCACGTAGTGCTGCGCCGAAGCTGGGATCGAGTAGCTCTGCTGCGTCCCCGCCGCGGTCGGTGCCGGCGCGCCGCTGAGCGGTGTCGCGGAATCGAAGTTTTCGGCCGTTATCGGGCTGGCCGAGGTGACGATCTCATACGAGGTGGCCGTGCCGCACATCAGGTCGTCGCCGGGCGCCGTCCACGTCAGCACCCTGCTCGCCACGCTGGCGCCCTGCGGCACGCCGGGTTTGACCGCGTCGCGCGTGTAGTCGCCGGAGTTGGCGATGTCGTGGTGGAAGTTCGGCCACGAGCTCGGCGAGCAGGCGCCGGCCGGCGTGGTGTACACCGACACGGTGCCTTCGCGCGTGATCGAGACGACGTCCTTCTTCGCGCTCGCGCCCGTGTCGACCGTACCCAGCGAGCCGAGCACCGGCGTGGCCACCGTCCAGCCCCCGGTCAGCTTGGGCCATCTGGCGCTGGCGGGGGCGCCTTCGACGTTGTAGGCCTGCAGATCCTGCGACGCAGTGCCGGCGAGGACCTCCTGCTTGGGCGCTTCGCCGGTGACGTCGCCGATCGTCTCGCCGGTGATGAAGGACAGATCGTTGTTGACCGCAGGGAAGCCGGGTGAGAACTCGCCGCTGTTGGCCTGCCACGAGGCCGTGAAGTCCTGGCTGCCCTTCTGGTAGTCCGGGGCGACGACGTCCAGGGCACGCAGCAGTCCCGCCACCGGGCCGAAGAAGTTCGTCGTCGTGCCGTCGAGCGTCCCGAACGCCGGCTCGCCCACGGCGGGGAAGGCCGGCGTGTCGGTCTTGCCGTTGCCCGCGCTGAAGTCGGTCTGCAGCGCGTTGTACTTGCCTTCGCTTTCGCCGTAGCAGGAGCTGCCGTCGGCGTTGAGGACGTAGCCTGGCCCGGCGTCGGGCAGCAGACCGATCTTGGAGCCTTCGCCCCCTTCGGGGCAGTTCAGTGGCGCCGCGACTGGAGAGCCGTTGATCCCCTCGCCCACGTCGGGCAGCAGCCCCGCGTTGATGATGCCGATCTTCACCGGCCAGCCCGAGCGGAACGCCGCGGCGCTGCAGTGCGCGCTCGCGCACGAGAGCCCGCCGGTCGCGCAGGAAGGCGCGTCGGTCGAGCAGCCGCTCGCGTTGATCGCGTAAACGCGCGAGTTGCCGAAGCTCAGGAGGCTGCCCAGCACGCCGAGGGAGGCGGTGGTCGTGTGAGAGGCGTTGATTTCGCCTTCGTTGCCGTGTCCGGAGATGTACTCCTCGTTCGTGCCGACGACGATGCTCGGCGGGTTGTTGGGACCGTCGAGGTGGGCGACGGCCGCCGTGTCCACGATCTTGCCCTGGTCTTCGTTTTTGTCCTGGCCGGCCGGGACGTTGGAGTTGAACGTGATCTGGTGGCTCTGCGGGTCGATCGAGGCCACCTTTTCGGGGTCCTCGACGAGCACGGGGAAGCCGTTGACCGCCGTGCCGTCGGCGTTCCAGGCGTACAGGTGGCGGTCCTCGCCCGCGGCGACGATGTCGAGACCTTTGGCGGATGGGTCGAGTTTGGCCAGCACGGGGGAGGTGACGAAGCCGCCCTCCGTGCGCTGACGCGTGCCGAAGCGCTCGTGCTCCCAGGAGGGGTTGCCGGCCAGCGGGGCGCCCGAGTAGTCGGGGTTGGCCGTCTCGTGGAACACGAGGTTGCCCGCCGAATCCCAGGCGTAGACGTGGCCCTGCATGTCGTCGGCGACGATCTCGGTGCGGCCGTCGCCGAACAGGTCGCCCGCCGCCGGCGCCTCGATGATCGAGCCGTAGTGTGCGGTCGACACCTCGCCGCTGGTGAAGGCGTGCTCGCCCGTATGCAGCGGCAGCGGGTCGGTGTGGACGGGCC
>DATHJQ010000367.1:0-2066 GCA_035286505.1 Solirubrobacteraceae bacterium
GACTGGTAGTCGAGGCCCAGCATGTGGTCGTGGCGATGGCGCACGATGCCCTGCTCGTCGATCACGATCACCGCACGCTTGGTTCCCAGGCGCTGCGAGTGGGCGCTGTATGCCTTGGCCACGCTCTTGTCGACGTCCGCCAGCAGCGGCACGTTGAGGCCGTGCTTGGCGACGAACTCCTCGTGCGAGGCGAGGTCCTGGGAGGAGATGCCAAGGACGGTCGCGTTCAGCGACGCGAAGTCGCCGCCGCGGTCGCGGTAGGAGCAGAACTGTTTGGTGCAGACCATCGTGTTGTCACCGGGATAGAAAAGCAGAATGACCCGCTCTCCCCTGTGGTCTGCGAGCCTGAAAGGGCCGTCTGTCCCCGGCAACTCGAAGTCCGGCGCACGTTCCCCCACTGCTGGCGTCTTCATGGGCGCATCCTAATCGCTGCGGACTCCAGAGTTCGGTCAGCTTGGAAATCGTGGACTCCCGGTCGAACTCGCCCCTGCCCATGACAGCTCGAGTGTCCTCAATAGATGCGCGCCACAGCTCCACGTTCTCCTGCGACATCGCCTACTCCTCCAGCCCCAGGGCTTTGAGCGCATCGGCCTGCACGCAATCCGTGACGACGCGCCACACATCTTGCCTCCACGTTTGCGGGGCCGCCAGCATAACCGGGCCAGGGTGCGCGACAGCCGCCTCGCGCGAGCGGCCGCAGTCGAGCCGCATCCGCCGGGAGAGCTTTCAGTCCAGGGCGTCTTCCAGCAGCCTCAGCCATACCTCGCTGCGCGTGGGAAAGCAGGGAACGGCGTGCGCCAGGCGCTCGAGCGGGATTTCGCCGATCACGGCGATCGTCGCCGCGTGCAGCCAGTCGGCGACCTCCACGCCGACGAACGTCGCGCCGACCAGCACGTCGCGATCCTCGTCGATCACGATTCGAGCCATCCCCGGCGCGCCGTGCCCGACGAAGCTCGCGCCGGCGACGGCGTCGATCGACTGATCGACTGCGCGCACGCTCAGACCCGCTGAGCGAGCGCTCGCGAGCGTGTGTCCGACGGCCGCGACCTGCGGCTCGGTGAAGATCACGCGGGGCGACAGCGGCCCGTCCGAGCGAAGCGACACGGCCTTGCCGAGGATGTGATCGGCGGCCAGGCGCGCCTGGTACTTGCCCATGTGCGTGAGCAGCACGCGCCCGTTGGCGTCGCCCACCACGTACAGCCAGTCGTGACCGGGCACGCGCATCGTGTCGTCCACATCGACGTAGCCGCCGCCTTCGACGCCCAGCGAATCCAGCCCGAGCGAGTCGGTGCGCGCCTGGCGCCCGGCCGCCACGAGCAGCTGCTCGGCGCTCAGCGAGCGGCCGTCCGCCAGCCGCAGCGCCACCTCGCCGCGGCCGTCGGCGCCCGGCTCGCGCTCGACGGCCGTCGCCTCGACGCCGAGCAGCACCTCGACGCCGGCGTCGCGCAGCGCCTGCGCCACCAGCTCCGCCGCGGGCGGCTCCTCGCGCGAGATAAGGCGGTCCAGCGCCTCGACGATCGTCACCCGGGCGCCCAGCGACGCGTATGCCTGAGCCAGCTCAACCGCCACGACGCCGCCGCCGAGCACGAGCAGCGACGCCGGGATCGACTTCGCCGTCGTCGCCTCGCGGTTGGTCCACGGCCGCGCCTCGCGCAGGCCGGCGATCGGCGGCATCGCCGCGACGGTCCCCGGCGCCAGCACGATCGCCCGTCGCGCCATCAGCAGCCGCTCGCCGACGCGCAGGCGCCGCTCGCCCTCCAGCGACCCGCGGCCGCGCACCAGCGTGATCCCGTGACCCTCCACCCACGGCAGCTGCGCGCTGTCGTCCAGGTCGTGGATGATCTCGTCGCGCCGGGCCAGCGCGGCGGCCACGTCCAGCTCGCCCGTTGCGGCCTGCGCCGCGCCGGGCACGCGGCGCGCCTCGGCGAGCGCCTGCGCCGGACGCAGCAGGCCCTTGGAGGGCATGCACGCATAGAACGAGCATTCCCCGCCGATCAGCTCCTGCTCGACCAGCGCCACCGAAAGGTCAGCGTCGGCCAGACGCCCGGCGCACACCTCGCCGGCCG
>DATHJQ010000368.1:0-6886 GCA_035286505.1 Solirubrobacteraceae bacterium
GCCCGTGCGCGACCCACACCGCCACGCTCGCCGTGCCCGGCCGCGCGCTGCCCTCGACCAGGCGATAGACCGAGCTGGTCGCGGCGCCCGCCCGGGCAGCGATCGTGCGGTGGGCGGTCTCGTGCCCGCGCGCGACCGCCGCCTCCTCGAGCACACCGAGCGCCGCCCAGTCGTCGACCAGATACCAGTCCTCGTAGCCGGCGACGCCCTGCTGCTCGCCCTCCGCGCCGACCAACCACGAAAGCTCGCCCAGGCGCAGCGCTGTCGAGCCGCGAAAGCCGCTGGGTGGGCGGCGCGCGAGCGAGCGGTGAAAGCGCTGCAGCGCCTGCTCGTAGGTCGCTCGGTCCACTCCGGCGGCGGGACGGTGCCAGGAGAGGTAGGCCAGCATTGCGAGCCGGACGCTAGAAGGAGGGCTTGATCCAGCCCATGTGCGAGCGCAGCTCGCCGCCGACGTGCTCGACCTGCGTGTCGGCCTGCTCGGCGCGCATGCGCAGGAAGTTCTCCTGGCCCGCACGGTTCTCTGCGATCCACTCGCGCGCGAAGTCGCCGTCCTGGATCTCCTTGAGGATCTGGCGCATGGCCGCGCGCGTCTCGTCGGTGATCACGCGTTTGCCACGCGTGTAGTCGCCGTACTCGGCCGTGTTGGAGATCGAGAAGCGCATTCCGGCTAGCCCCTTCTCATACATCAGGTCGGCGATCAGCTTGAGCTCGTGCAGGCACTCGAAGTAGGCCATCTCCGGGTCATAGCCGGCGTCGACGAGCGTCTGAAAGCCGGCCTGCACGAGCTCGGAGGCGCCGCCGCAGAGCACGGCCTGCTCGCCGAACAGGTCCGTCTCGGTCTCGTCCTTGAACGACGTCTCGATCACGCCTCCGCGCGTGCAGCCGATGCCCTTGGCGTAGGCAAGCGCGAGCGCGCGGGCGTTGCCGGTCGCGTCCTGCTCGACGGCGATCAGGCCGGGGACGCCCGAGCCTTCGGTGAACTGACGGCGAACGAGGTGGCCGGGGCCCTTGGGCGCGACCATGCCGACGTCCACGCCCGGCGGCGGCTGGATCTCCTTGTAGTGGATCGAGAAGCCGTGACCGAAGAGGATCATGTTGCCCTCGGCGATGCCGTCGCTGATCTCCTGCTCCCAGATGTCGTGGTGGCGCTCGTCGGGCAGCAGGATCATCACGAGCTCGCCGCGGCTGGCGGCCTCGACCACCGGCAGCACCTCCAGGCCCTGCTCGCGCGCCTTGGCGACCGAGGCAGAGTCCTCGCGCAGCCCGACGACGACTTTCACGCCGGAGTCCTTGAGGTTCAGCGCGTGGGCGTGGCCCTGCGAGCCGTAGCCGATGATCGCGACGGTCTTGCCGTCGAGAAGATGGAGGTCTGCGTCGTCGTCGTAGATCATTCGACCGCGCAGGCTAGCGGACCGACCGCGGCCGAGCCGCTCGGGGCGCTCGCGGACGGCCGAGCCGCTCGGAGGCGCTCGCCGACGGCCGCCCGACGCGACGGCGTTCAGGCGCTGGCAGCCGCAACGAGCGTGCGGCCGGGAATGTCTAGGACGCCTCCGAGCCCTACGAAGGGCTCCAGACGACTGCGAACGGCCGACTGGATCTCCTCGATCTCCTTCTGCGGGCGCGCGAGCACGGCGTCGTGGAACACGCGTGAGAGGTCGAGCGTCGTCTCCCAGAACTCCTCGAAGCTGCTGTGGCGGCGGTGCAGCTGCAGCGTCTCCACGCGCACCTCGGCGAAGCCCGCCTGCTCGAGCAGCTCGTGCACGCGCTGTGCGTCGCCGAGCGCGAACGGCCCCGGCGCGCCGCGGGCCGGCGCCGGCACAAGGCCACGCTGGCGAAGCTCGGCGCCGGGCAGCGAGGCCCATGGGTTGTGCTCGATGGCGTCCCACACGGCGAGCGCCACACGACCGCCGGAACGCAGCACGCGGCGCGTCTCTCCGAGCGCGGCGGCGGGGTCGGCCATCAGCATGTAGCCCCAGCGGCAGAGCACGACATCGACGCTGGCGACCGGCAGGTCGATCCATTCCGCGTTGATCACCTGGAACTCGATGTTGCTCAGCCCGAGCGCCGACGCGCGCTCGCGCGCCCCGCTCAGCATC
Source organism: Solirubrobacteraceae bacterium (assembly GCA_035286505.1). GTDB lineage: Bacteria > Actinomycetota > Thermoleophilia > Solirubrobacterales > Solirubrobacteraceae > Palsa-744. Next base: position 2,097 of record DATHJQ010000368.1, read on the forward strand.
GCCTCGGCCTGGTCGGAGATGATCGCGCCGCCGACCGGTGCGACGAGCTCGGCAGCCAGCAGCCCGGTCTCCCCCAGCCCGGCGGCCAGCTCGAGCACCCGCTGGCCGGGCTGCGGCGCGACGGCTTCGATCAGCCAATGCGACACGGGCGCGCCGAACTCGCGCAACAGCTCCTGACTGCGCACCCAGCCGGCGGCGGCCTCTTCCCAGCCCTGCAGGCTCGCGTCGCGATGTGCGTTCGCGTCGAAGCTCACCGCAGCGCCCCCCATACTGCACACGCCCGTCCCCCGGGCGCGGCGGCCACGTGCACCGGCCTCATCGAAGCTCCCGGCGCAGCAGCTTGCCCGAGCGCGTGCGCGGCAGCGGCTCGCGACGCAGCACGACGCGCTTGGGCACCTTGTAGGGGGCGAGCGCTGCCGCGCAATGCGTGCGCAGCTCCTCGCCGTCGGGCGCGCCACCCTGGCGGGTGACGACGATCGCGGTGACGGCCTCGCCCCACTGCTCGTCGGGCAGGCCGACGACGGCGGCCTCGATCACGTCGGGGTGGGCTTCGAGCACCGCCTCGACCTCGCTGGGCGCGACGTTCTCGCCGCCGCTGACGATCGTGTCGGCCTTTCGCCCGGTGACGAGCAGCCGCCCGCAGGCGTCGATCTCGCCGAGATCGTCGGTGTGCAGCCAGCCGTCGGACGCCAGCGCGCCCGGCGCGACGGTTGGGCCGGCAACGAGGATCTCGCCGTCGGCGTCACAGCGCAGGTGCGTGCAGAACAGCGGCGGCCCGGCCGCCGCTTCGCCGTCGACGAGCGCCGCGACGGGTGTCGTGGTGACCTGCGAGCAGGTCTCGGTCAGTCCGTAGGTCATGCTCACGGGCACGCCCGCCGCGCTCGCGCGCTGGACCAGCGCTGCTGGCACGGGGCCGCCGCCGGTGAGCGCCGCGCGCAGCCGCGGCGGACGCTCCAGTCCGGCGTCGAGCAGGCGCGCCAGCGTTGTCGCGACGAGGCTGACCAGCGTGATCCGCTGCTCGCGCAGCGCCTGCAGCACCCGGTCGGTCTCAAAGCGCTCGTGAACGACGGCCGTCGTCGCGTAGATCGCCGAGCGCACGAGAATCGACAGGCCGCCGACATGCGAGAGCGGCAGCGCGCACAGCCAGCGCTCGCGCGCGTCGAGCCCGAGCGCCACGGCCGAGCCGAGCGCGCTCCACAGCAGGTTTCCGTACGTCAGCTCGACGGCCTTGGGCGCGGAGCTGGTGCCGGAGGTGTGGATCACGACGGCCGTCGCGTCGAGCTCGTGGCCGGGCGGCGGCGTGGACGCGCCCGACGCGCTGGCGTCGCCGCTCAACGGCTCGGCGACGACCACGGCGGCGGGCCCTGCCAGGCGGTCGCGCTCGCGCGCGGAGAGGCGCAGGTCGACCGGCACTGCGACCGCGCCCAGCAGCAGGCAGGCGTGCAGCGCGTAGGCGAAGTCCAGGCCGGCGGGCAGCGCGATCGCCACCCGCTGTCCCGCGCTCACGCCGCGGGCGGCCAAATCGCCGCTTGCGGCGCCGGCGCGGGACAGCAGCTGCGCGTACGTGCAGCTCCCCGCGGGCGTGTCCAGCGCGACGCCCTGCGGCCGCGTCGCCGCAGCGCGAGCGAGCCATGCCTCGACGACCATGGCGCACAGGCTAGCCTTCGCGCCGTGAGCACAACCTGGACAGACGCCCGCGAGGACGCCGGCGGAGACTTCGAGGACATTCGCTACGAGCGCTCGGCGGCGCCCGACGACGGCATCGCGAAGATCACGATCGCGCGACCGGAGGTCAGAAACGCCTTTCGCCCGCGCACGATCGTGGAGATCTCACGTGCGCTTGAGCACGCGCGAGAGGACACGCAGATCGGCGTGATCGTGCTGACGGGCGAGGGGCCCGACGCGTTCTGCTCGGGCGGGGATCAGCGCGTGCGCGGCGACTCGGGCTATCTCGCAGACGACGCCTCCGGGCGAGCGGGCGTGGGGCGCTTTCACGTCACCGACCTGCATGTGCAGATGCGCCGCCTGCCCAAGCCGGTCGTGGCGATGGTGGCGGGCTATGCGATCGGCGGCGGCCACGTGCTGCACCTCGTGTGCGATCTGACGATCGCAGCGGACAACGCGCGCTTCGGGCAGGTCGGTCCGAAGGTCGGCTCCTTCGACGGCGGCTTCGGCGCCGGGCTGCTGGCCAACCTCGTCGGTCCGAAGAAGGCCAAGGAGATCTGGTTTCTGTGCCGGCAGTACACCGCCGAGGAGGCGCGCGAGATGGGCATGGTCAACAAGGTCGTGCCGCTGGAGCGACTGCAGGAGGAGACCGTGCAGTGGTGTCGCGAGATGCTCGCTCTGTCGCCGTTCTCCCTGCGCCTGCTGAAGGCGAGCTTCAACGCGGCCGAAGACGGCCTCGCCGGGATCCAGCAGCTGGCGCACGACACGAACCTGCTCTTCTACGGCAACGAGGAGGCCCAGGAGGGTCGCGACGCCTACCGCGAGAAGCGCAAGCCCGACTTCTCGCGGTTCCCCCGGCGAGCCTAGCCGCGTGAGCGCCGTGCGCATCTGGGTGATGGCGGCGCGCGTGCGCACGCTGCCCGCGGCGATCGCGCCCGTGCTCGTCGGCACCTCGCTGGCGCTCGGCGCCGGCCACTTCCATGCGCTGGCGTTCGTCGCGGCGCTGCTCGGTGCGGTGTTCATCCAGGTCGGCACCAACCTGTCCAACGACTACTCCGACGCGCGGCGAGGCGCGGACACCGAGGACCGCCTCGGCCCCGTCCGCGTCACCGCCGGCGGGCTGGTGCCACCGAGCCAGGTGCTGCTGGCGACGTACGTGACGTTCGGCCTCGCCGTCGCCTGCGGCGCCTACCTGATCGCAGTTGCGGGGTGGGAGCTGCTCGCCGTCGGCGCCGCGTCGATCCTCGCGGGCGTGCTCTACACCGGCGGTCCGCGCCCGTACGGCTACGAGGGCCTGGGCGAGGTGTTCGTGTTTCTGTTCTTCGGCGTCGTTGCCGTCGCCGGCTCCTACTTCGTGCAGGTCCAGCACCTGCCATGGGAGGCGTTCGTGTGCGCCGTGCCCGTCGGGCTGCTGGCGAGTGCGATCCTCGTCGTCAACAACGTGCGCGACCTGGAGACCGACCGCCGCGCGGGCAAGCGAACGCTCGCGGTGCGTCTCGGGCGCGAGCGCACGCGCGTGCTGTACACGACGATGATCGCGGCGGCGTTCGTGACGGCGCCGCTGCCATGGGCGTTTAACTCGATGACCGCTTGGCTGCTGCTGAGCTGGCTGGCGATCCCGGTGTCGCTCGACGTGGTGCGCGTCGTGCGCACGCGCACCGACGGCCCTTCGCTCAACGGCGCGCTGGCGAAGACGGGCGCGACGCAGCTGCTGTTCTGCCTGCTCTATGCCGCCGGCATCCTCGCCAGCGGTGGCGTCGGCTAGCGAGGCCGCGCTCGTGAAACTCGAGCTCGAGCGCCGCGCACTGCGCTTCAGGCACCCCCTGCAGACCTCCTACGGCGAGCTCTGTGAGCGTGAGCTGATCGTTGTCTCGCTCACCGACGAGGAGGGCGCCGTCGGCTACGGCGAGGCCGCGCCGCTGGAGCCCTACGACGGCGTGAGCGTGAAGCGCACGCAGACGGCGCTCGAAGGCTATGCGCCCGTGATCGCGGCGGCACGGGGCCTCAACGGTGCCCAGCTGATCGATGCCTGCCGGCGCGTCGACGACCTGCCGGCGGCGCTGGCCGCGATCGACCTCGCCCTGTGGGACCGCGGCGGGCGCATCGGCGGCACGTCGGTCGCGGCGATGCTCACCGACGATCCCGCGGCCGAGGTTCCGGTCAACGCGACGCTCGCCTCGCTCGATCGAGCCGGCGTGGCCGATGAGGCCGCCGCAGCCGTCGACGCTGGCTTTCGCTGCGTCAAGCTGAAGGTGGGAATCGGCGACGACGCCGGGCGCGTCGCCGCGACGCGTGCGGCGATCGGTCCGAAAGTCGCGCTCCGGCTCGACGCAAACGGTGCGTGGGACGTCGAGCAGGCCGTGCGCGCGATCGAGACCCTGGCGCCGTCCGGGCTCGAGCTCGTCGAGGAGCCCGTTCACGGGCTGCATGGCGTACGCGAGGTGCGCGAGCGCGTCGCCGTGCGCGTCGCGATCGACGAGACGGCCGCCGAGCACGGCGCGCTCGGCGCGGGCGTCGCGGACGCCGTGTGCTTGAAGATCTCGCGCTGCGGCGGCATCGCAGCGACGATCGCAGCCGCCACGCTCGTGCGCGCCTCCGGCGCCGAGGCATACATCGCCTCGACCTACGACGGGCCGCTCGGCGTCGCCGCGGGCGTGCACGTCGCCGCTGCTCTGGCCTCGCGCGGGCCCGTCCCTCATTGCGGTCTGGCGACGCTCGCGCTGTTTCAGGGGCTCGCTGACCCGTTGCCGGCGCGCGATGGGCACATCGCGGTGCCGACCGGTGGCGGGCTCGGCGTCGACCCGTACTAAGGCGTGAGCGTCTGGACGTCGAAGTCCTCGAGCACGATGAAGCGACCTCTGAGACTGAGTCATGTGACTTCCCCTATGACGTCCGCAACCGCGGAAGGATTCTCCAACGGCAGTCCGTGGCCACCAGCGACCACGACGAGCTCGGCGTCCGCCAGCAGCGAGCGCATGCGCTCGCCGATGGCGCGAAACTTGCCGTCGCGCTCGCCGACGACGATCGTGACCGGCATCCTCAGCTCGCCGAGCCTGCTCCACAGAGGGCGCATCTCGCCCGTGCCCAGGCCGCGCATCGCCGTCGCGAGGGCGTGAGGGTCGTTG
>DATHJQ010000369.1:0-2012 GCA_035286505.1 Solirubrobacteraceae bacterium
AGCAGCCCGGAGTGCAGCAGCGCCAGCGGCGGCCCGGTGCCGATCTCGCGATAGGCGACGCGCGTGCCGTCGGGGTGGTGATACAGGCGCAGGCGCATGTGCTGCATCGTAGGATCGAAGCGATCGCCACGATGAACGCCCACGCCAGCCGCAGGCTCCGCGGCGCCCGGCCGCGCGCCGAACTGGCGGCTGTGGCGGCGCTGGCGGCCGTGGCGGGGCTGGCGGCTGTGGCGGGGCTGGTCGCGTTGGCGGGCTGCGGGCAGGCGAGCCCCGGCAAGGTCTCGCTGGACGCGGCGGCGCTGCCGCGCTCAAACGGCTCGCATGTCGTGGTGGTGATGCTGGAGAACGCGGAGTACGGCGAAGTGATCGGCGACTCGTCTGCACCGTACGTGAACTCGCTGGCGCGGCGCTACGGCGTGATGACGCAGAGCTATGCGATGAGGCATCCGTCGCTGCCTAACTACCTGGCGCTGACGAGCGGCTCGACGCAGGGGATCGACTCGGACTGCACCGACTGCGGGGTGTCGGCGCGGAACATCGTCGACCAGCTGGAAGGCGCAGGGATTTCGTGGAAGGCGTATCTGGAGGACGTGCCGCGGCCGTGCTTTCTCGGGGCGGCGGCGGGCGGGTACGCGAAGAAGCACAACCCGTTCGCCTACTACGCGGACATCGCGCGTTCTCGCACGCGCTGCCGCCGGCTGACGGGCTTCGCACAGCTTGCCGACGACCTTCGCTCCGGGCGACTGCCGACGTACGTGTGGATCTCGCCGAACCTGTGCGACGACGGCCACGACTGCGGCGTGGCGGCGGCGGACCGGTTTCTCGCGCGCAGCGTGCCGGCGCTGCTGCGCGGGCTCGGTCGGCGCGGCTTTCTCGTGCTGCAGTGGGACGAGGGCATGAGCGACGCCGGCTGCTGTGGCGTGGCGGAGGGCGGCCACGTCGCGACGATCGTGGCGGGGCCGACGGTGCGCGCGGGCGCGCGCTCGCCGGCGCCGATCGACTCCTACGGCGTGCTCGCGAGCATCGAGGGCGCGCTCGGCCTGCCGCCGCTGGGCGGGGGCGTGGATGCGCGCAGCGGACGCCTGACGACGCTGTTCACGCACGCGCCGCGCCTGCGCTGAGCGGCTGGCCGCGCCGCGCCGGCGCCCGGGCGGTGCGGCGAGCGCAATTTGCGGGAGCGTGCGCGCACCTAGAATGGGCCGCCCGTGACGCCGCCGCGCGAACAACCGCAGAGCCCGCTGGTGCCCGCCCGCGAGGTGGACGCGCGCCAGGAGCTGCCGGCGCTCGAGCAGCAGGTGCTGGCGCGCTGGCGCGAGCGCGACGTGTTCGCGCAGTCGCTGCGCATGCGCGCGCACGCGCAGCGCTGGAACTTCTACGAGGGGCCGCCGACGGCGAACGGCCCGCCGGGCTCGCATCACGTGCTGTCGCGCGTGTTCAAGGACATCTATCCGCGCTTTCAGACGATGCGCGGCTATCGCGTGGAGCGCAAGGGCGGCTGGGACTGCCACGGCCTGCCGGTGGAGATCGCGGTGGAACAGGAGCTGGGCATCAAGTCGAAGGCGGAAGTGGAGGAATACGGGATCGGCGCGTTCAACGAACGCTGCCGCGAGTCGGTGTTCACGTACCTGGAGGAGTGGAACCGGCTGACGGAGCGGATCGGCTTCTGGCTGGACCTGGACGACGCGTATCGCACGCTGGACGAGAGCTACATGGAGTCGGTGTGGTGGGCGCTGTCGCAGATCGACCGGCGCGGCCTGCTTTACGAGGGCCACAAGGTCAGCCCCTACTGCCCGCGCTGTGAGACGACGCTGTCTTCGCACGAGGTGGCGCTGGGCTACCGCGACGTGGTGGACGCGAGCGTGTACCTCAAGCTGAAGGCGCGCGACAGCGAGGACAGGCTGCTGGTGTGGACGACGACGCCGTGGACGCTGCCGGGAAACGTGGCGGTGGCGGTGTTGCCGAGCGCGAGCTACGCACGGGTGGCTCTCGATGATGATTACTTCGTACTGTTT
>DATHJQ010000370.1:0-4223 GCA_035286505.1 Solirubrobacteraceae bacterium
CACGCGGTTGGAAAGCAGCGAGATCGCCGCGCCGAGCGCGAACCACAGCGACGCCAGCCTCGTCGCGCGCTGCGGCGCGCGACCGTCCAGAAGCCTTTCAAACGACCACGCCGCCGCCGTCATCGCCAGCGCCGCCAGCGCCTGCACTCCCAGCAGCGCACCGAGGCCCGGCGCGAGCAGCGAGTAGCCGAGCAGGTGGTGCCCGCCGTACCAGCCGTTGTCCCACAGCGTCAGCCCGGCGCGCGAGAAGAGGTCGCTGCGGTAGCCCGCCGCAGCCAGGTCGGTGCTCGGCGGCGCGACGATCACATACGCCAGCGCCAGCGCCGCCGTGATCGTCCAGGCGGGCAGCGCCCGCGTGCCCGCGCTCACCCCGGTGCTGCGCCGACGAACTCCACCACGCGGTCGATCGCATCGGGGCGGTCCAGCCACGCCCAGTGGCCCGCGTCCGCCAGCTCCAGCAGCTCGGCGTCGAGCACGTCCGCGTACGCCTTGCCGAAGCGCGCGGGAATGTATGGGTCGCGCTGGCCCCACACGACCAGCGCCGGCACGCTCAGCTCGGCCAGGCGCTGTCCCGCCGCCGCCAGCAGCTCCGGCGGCGAGCTGCGGTACAGGCGCAGGATCGCGCGCTGCGTGCCCTGGTCGAAGTGCTCGAGCACGCTCTTTCGCCACTGCTCCGGCAGGGGCCCCGGCGTCGCGTTGCCCTCCCGCGACAGCCAGCGCAGCGTGCGCTCGTTCGTCGTGCCCATCGCCAGCTCGCCCAGCACCGGCGTGCGCCAGATCCGTGCCGTGCGGTGCCAGCGATAGCCGGGCAGCAACGGCACCGCGTTCATCACCACCAGTCGCTCGATGCGCTGCGGATGGCGCTGCGCGAACGCCAGCCCCACCGCTCCCCAGTCGTGCATCACCATGCGCACGCGCTCGACGCCCGTCAGAGCCAAGAACGACTCCAGGAAGTCGGCGTACTCATCGATCGTGAAGCGCAGCGACCCCGGCTTGCCCGTGCGTCCGAACCCCGGCAGGTCGGGCGCCAGCCCGCCGCTGCGCGCGAGAAACGCAAGCCACAGGTCCGAGCTGTCGGGCACGCCGTGCAGGTACAGCGGCACCGCCGTCTGCGCGGCGCTGTCGCCGGCCGTCGCCGCCGAGGCTCCGTTTTCGCCCTCGCCGAGCGGCGCGCTGCGCCAGAACACAGGCAAGCCCGCCTGTGCCCCGGACGGGGTATCGATCTCGCCTTCGTGGTCGGTCACCTCGGGCACCGCGCGAGGATAACGGCGGATACCGTTGTGGCGTGCCCGCAAGCGCCGCCAAGCGCGCCCCAGCCAGAGGGCCGACGGCCCCCTGGAAGCCCCCTTCTCGCGCCCGCGTCCTGCGCGTTCGCGATCGGCTGCGCGAGGTCTACGGCATACCGCTCATGCGCCCGCACGGCCACCCGATCGCCGAGCTCGTGCTCACCGTGCTCTCCCAATCGACTAACGACCGCAACCGCGACGTCGCATTCCTGCGCCTGCGCACGCGCTTTCCCTGTTGGCAGGCCGTGCGCGACGCGCCTATCGCCGAGGTCGAGGAGGCGATTCGACCCGGTGGCATCTCCAAGGTCAAGTCCGCGCGCATCCAGGCCATCCTGCGCGCCATCTCAGACGACCCCGGATGGCCGATCTGCGATCGGTCGCCGCACGAGCTGTCGCTGGACTGGCTGCCGCGCGCGCCGCTCGAGCAGGCGCGCGACTACCTCGTCGCGCTGCCCGGCGTCGGGCGCAAGACCGCCGCCTGCGTGCTGCTGTTCGCCTACGGCCTGCGCGACGTGCCCGTCGACACGCACGTCTCGCGCGTCGGCGCGCGCCTGCACCTGCTGCAGCCGGGCGCCCCCTTCGAGCGCCTGCACGACCAGATGCTCGCGCTCACCCCGCCCCAGCAGGAGCTCGAGCTGCACGTCAACCTGCTGCGCCACGGCCGGCGCACCTGCCACGCCCGCTCGCCCGAATGCCCCAGCTGCGCGCTTGCGCGCATGTGCCCCAGTCGCCCCCTGTTCACCTGAGCGCGCCGTGCTGCGCCGCTCAGCGCCGGCGCGAACGGGTCCGCGGCCGGCCCACTCCTGCTTGGCGCGATCGCGTTCGTCGGTATATACAACCGCTACCGCTGTGCGCAAAAGTTACGGTTGCCGATGGGGAGGATGTGTGCTGCAGAACGTGCAGCGGTAGCGATGGTATTTACGGGAGCGAGCTGCCGGAGGCGCTGCCAGGTCAGCCGTGAGGGAGGACCGCGAAGGCGATCACCGCGTAGTGCAGCCCCGCCGCCGCCAGCACCAGCGCGTGGAAGACCTCGTGGTAGCCGAACACCTTCGGCCACGGGTTCGGCTTCTCGCTCGCGTAGATCACCGCGCCTGTCAGGTACAGGGCGCCGCCCAAGCCGATGCCGATCGCTCCCAGCCAGCCGATCGCCGCAGGCAGCTCGCCGAACACCGCCGCCGTCACCAGGCCGAGCAGCGCGTACACGATCGCCAGCAGCCACTTCGGCGCGTCGATCCACGCGAGCTTGAAGATCGCGCCGCCCAACGCGCCCGCCCACAGCACGATCAGGATCGTGCTCGCCAGCGAGCCCTTCAGCGCCAGCAGCGCCACCGGCGTGTACGTGCCCGCGATCAGCACGAAGATCATCGAGTGGTCCAGCCGGCGCATCCAGCGCCGCGCCTTCGGCCGCCACGTCACGCGGTGATACAGCGCGCTCGTGCCCAGCAGCGCCGACACCGCCGCCGCGTAGATGCTCGCCGCCACGCGCGCGCGGCCTTCCGAAGCCGCCAGGATCAGCCCCACGCCGCAGCCGATCGACACGAAGAACGCGTACTGGTGCGACACGCCGCGCAAGCGCGGCTTGACCGGCGCCGCCTCGGCGATCGTCGTCGTCATCGAGGCCATGCCTTCAAGGTACCGCGTGTGCTCGCCGTTGTGGCGGCAGATTCCCGGGCGCGGCTCGCGGGCGACCGCCCGTCCGCGTGCGCGGCGCGCGTGGATTCCTGCCTTGAATCCTATAAGAAATCTGTCACAATGCCACTTAGATTTATTCCGCGTATCTAAGGAGCAGTCCCACATGGCCAAGACCATAGGCATCGACCTCGGCACGACGAACTCGTGCATGGCCGTGCTCGAGGGCGGCGAGCCCACCGTGATCGAGAACTCCGAGGGCGGTCGCACGACCCCCTCCGTCGTCGCCTTCACGGCTTCCGGCGAGCGCCTCGTGGGCACGGTGGCCAAGCGCCAGGCCGTCACCAACCCGCAGAACACCGTCTTCTCGATCAAGCGCTTCATGGGCCGCAAGGAGGCCGAGGTGCGCGAGGAGGAGTCCATCGTCCCCTACAAGGTCGTCTCCGGCCCCAACGGCGACGCGCGCGTCGAAGTGACCGAGCGCGACTCCGGAGCGGAGCAGTTCTCGCCGCCTGAGATCTCCGCCATGATCCTGCAGAAGCTCAAGACCGACGCCGAAGCCTATTTGGGCGAGGCCGTCGACTCTGCCGTCATCACCGTTCCCGCCTACTTCAACGACGACCAGCGCCAGGCGACCAAGGACGCCGGCAAGATCGCCGGCCTCGACGTCAAGCGCATCATCAACGAGCCGACCGCCGCGTCGCTCGCCTACGGCCTGGACAAGGAGTCCGACCAGACCATCCTCGTCTTCGACCTCGGCGGCGGCACCTTCGACGTGTCCGTGCTGGAGATCGGCGACGGGGTCTTCGAGGTCAAGTCCACCGCCGGCGACAACCACCTGGGCGGCGACAACTTCGACAAGGCCATCGTCGACTGGCTCGTCTCCGAGTTCAAGAAGTCCCAGGGCATCGACCTGAGCGCCGACCCGATGGCGCTGCAGCGTCTCTACGAGGCCTCCGAGAAGGCCAAGATCGAGCTGTCGACCACGCAGGAGACGCAGATCAACCTGCCCTTCATCACTGCCGACGCCTCCGGGCCCAAGCACCTCGACACCCGCTTGACCCGCGCCAAGCTCGCCGAGCTGACCTCCGCCCTGCTCGACCGCGTCGTCGCGCCTGTCAGGCAGGCCATCGACGACGCCAAAGACAAGGGCGTCAAGGAGATCGAGCACGTCGTCCTCGTCGGCGGCATGACGCGCATGCCCGCCGTGCAGGAGAAGGTCAAAGAGCTGACCAACAAGGAGCCCCACCGCGGCGTCAACCCCGACGAGGTCGTCGCCGTCGGCGCAGCCATCCAGGCCGGCGTGCT
>DATHJQ010000371.1:0-2921 GCA_035286505.1 Solirubrobacteraceae bacterium
TCTAGGTCGGGTCGGCGGGCGGAGGCGCGCAGACTACAGCCAGCTGTTGGCCCAGGACTTGAGCGTCCTGACCACCGGCTCGAGCGCGCGGCCCTTCTTGGTGAGGCCGTACTCCACGCGCACCGGGGTGTCGTCGATCACATGGCGCTCGACGACGTCCTCCGCCTCGAGCTCCTTCATCCGCTTCTGGTTCACCGACGTGCTCGGTCAGCTGAAGTCGTTCTCGATCAACGTCGACGAGCTCGACGACGCCTTCGCGGCGGGCATGGGCTTCGACGGCTCCTCGATCACCGGCTTCAACGCGATCGAGGAGTCGGACATGATCGCCATGCCCGACCCCTCGACGTTCGCCGTGCTGCCATGGCGACCTGAGGAGCAGGGCGTGGGGCGGATGTTCTGCGACGTGATCACGCCCGAGCGCACTCCCTACGAGGGCGACCCGCGCCATGTCCTGCGCCGCGCGCTTCAGCGCGCGCACGGCATGGGCTTCGACGTGTTCAACGTCGGGCCGGAGCTGGAGTACTTCCTGTTCAAGGACTCGCGCTCCACGGAGGTGCTCGACGAAGGCGGCTACTTCGATCTGACGACGCTCGATGCGGGCTCGGACGTTCGCCGCGAGACGGTGCTCGCGCTGGAGCAGCTTGGCATCCACGTCGAGTACACCCACCACGAGGTCGGCCCCTCCCAGCACGAGATCGACATGCGCTACGCGGACGCGATGAAGATGGCCGACGACTGCATGACCTACCGGATCACCGTCAAGGAGTACGCGATGAAGTACGGCTGGCACGCGACGTTCATGCCCAAGCCGTTGTTCGGCGAGAACGGCTCGGGCATGCACACCCACCAATCGCTGTTCAGCAAAGGCGTCAACGCCTTCTACGACGCCGACGACCAGTACTTCCTGTCGGACATCGGCAAGGCGTTCATCGCCGGTCAGCTCAAGCACGCGCGGGAGATCTGCTCGATATTCGCCCAGTGGGTGAACTCTTACAAGCGCCTGGTGCCGGGCTTCGAGGCGCCGGTGTACGTGGCGTGGTCGCGGCGCAACCGCTCGGCGCTCGTGCGCGTGCCGCTGTATCACCCAGGCTCGGAGAAGGCCACGCGCATGGAGCTGCGCTGCCCGGACCCGGCGTGCAACCCCTACCTGACGTTCGCCGTGCTGCTGCAGGCCGGGCTGGAGGGCATCGAGAAGGGCTACGAGCTGCCCGAGCCGATGGAGAAGAACCTCTACCACCTCTCAAGCGACGAGCGCCGGCGCCTGGGCGTCGAGCAGCTGCCCGAGAGCCTCGGCGAGGCGATCGAGCTGACGGCCCAGTCAGAGCTGGTGCTGCGCACGCTCGGCGAGCACATGTTCAACCGCTACGTGGAGATCAAGCGCCAGGAGTGGGACGACTACCGCGTGCAGGTCACGCAATGGGAGCGCGACCGCTACCTGTCGATCCTCTAGCTAACGGCGCGCGGGCACCGCGCAGGCGATCGGCCGCGCGGGCGACAGGTACCAGTGGATGACCTGCAGCAGATGGCCGAACGCGGCCGGGTGGCGCGGCGCGATCTCGTGCAGCAGGCGCAGCACCGAGACGGCGTGGCGCTCGTAGCTCTCCTCGCCGGTCAGCTGGGACAGGCGCAGCAGGCCCATCGCGGCGCTGGAGGCGCCGGCGGGGATCGGCGAGTCCTCCAGGTCCTTGCGCCGCGCGATCAGCGCCTCGTGATCTGAGGCGGTCGAGAAGAAGCCGCCGCGCTCGGGGTCTGAGAAGCGCGCGATCAGCTCGTCGGCCAGCGCCGTGGCCTGCGTGAACCAGCGCTCGTCGCAGGTCGTTTCGAACAGCACGATCGTCGCCTCCAGCAAGAACGCGTGGTCCTCCAGATAGGCGTCGATCTTCGCCCGCCCGTCGTTGTAGCTGCGCAGCAGTCGCCCGTGCTCGTCGCGCAGGCGCTCGCACACGAACTCTGCGCAGCGCGTCGCGGCGTCGAGGAGCGTCTGCGCGAGCTCGGCCTCGACGCCCGCGACTGGCGTGTCGCGCAGGGCTGCGCCGGCCTCGGCCAACGCGCAGATCATCAGCGCGTTCCACGCCGTCAGGCGCTTGTCGTCCAGGCCCGGGCGCACGCGTTGGTTGCGCGCGGCGAGCAGCCGCGCGCGAATGCGCGCGCGCGTGTCCGCGTCGAGCTCTGCGGCCACGCGCTCGTGCTCGCGGTCCTGCAACACGTTCCATCCCGGTTCGGCATGGTGAGGGTCGAAGAAGTTGCCCTGCTCGGTCACGCCGAACCAGTCGATCGCCGCATGGGCGTCATCGCCGAGCACGTCGCGCAGCTCGGCGAGCGTCCACACGTAGTAGCGACCCTCGACGCCCTCGGAGTCTGCGTCCAGCGCCGAGTAGAAGCCCCCCTCGGGCCCGCGCATCTCGCGCAGCGCCCAGCCGAGCGTGTCCAGGCAGACGTCCAGCAGCCGGCGCTCGCCGAACGCCTTGAAGCCGTGAAGGTAGGCGCGCGCGAGCAGCGCGTTGTCGTAGAGCATCTTCTCGAAGTGCGGCACCGTCCAGTAGCGGTCGACGCTGTAGCGCGAGAAGCCGCCGCCGAGCTGGTCGTGGATGCCTCCGCCGGCCATCGCGCGCAGCGTCCTGAGGGTCATCTCGCGCTCGCCGCGCAGCAGCAGGAACTCCAGCGTCGGCGCCTGCGGGAACTTGGGCGCGGCGCCGAAGCCGCCCTCGTCGGCGTCGAAGGACTCGCGCAGCTTCGCCACCGCGGCGTCGAGCGCCTCGGCGCGGATCGGCTCGTTGGAGGGCGTCAGCTGCGCGCCACCGGACAGCTGTCCGCGCAGGCGCTCGCCGCCGGCGCGGATCTCCTCGCTCTGCTCGCTCCAGGACTCGGCGATCGCCTGCACCACCTGCGTCCAGGCGGGCATCCCGTGGCGCGGCTCGGGC
>DATHJQ010000372.1:0-2765 GCA_035286505.1 Solirubrobacteraceae bacterium
CGGTAATAGCCCGCGATGGTGCCGAGCGTCACGCCGATGATCGTCGCGATGGCGGTGCCGAGGATGCCCACCTCCAGCGACACGCGCGTGCCGTAGATGACGCGCGACATGACGTCGTGGCCGAGCTGGTCGACGCCGAAGGGGTGGGCGCCGCTCGGCCCGAGCGGGCTGCCGAATTCGTCGCTCAGGTTGAGGTTCTGCACGTATGGCCCGGACAGGCCGAGGATTTTCACGATCAGCGGCGCGGCGAACGCGACGATCACCAGGAACACGACGAATCCGAGCGACACCATCGCGACGCGGTCTTTGCGAAAGCGTCGCCAGAACAGCGCGAGCGGCGAGCGCGCGGCGATCTCCTCGCCGCCGTCGCCCAGCTCCAGGCCGCCCACCCCCGTATACAGCTCGGCGGCGCCTACGCCCATCTAACGACCGCTCCCATCTGCGCGCAGCGCTCCCATCGACATAACCACCAGACGTACTGGTTCGACACTAACTGCTGGCCAACCTGCTGCTGCAACGTCATACACATATGTCCAGTCGGTCGCCCGAGCCCTCCCGGCGGGTCTGGCCGACAGGCGACGCACGTCTGCTGTTGCCCGGTTTTCCTCGCGGTTATTCGGAAATCGAGGTCGGCACGCGATACTCAGGGCCATGGACAGCCTGTTCGACCAGGCGCCAGAGGGCCAGCAGCCGGCCGACGAGCAGCGCAGCCAGCCCCGGCCCGCGGGCCCGAGCGATCGGGGCGCGGCGCCGGACGGTCGCCCGCTGGCGACGCGCATGCGCCCGCGCAGCCTCGACGAGTTCGTCGGGCAGTCGCACCTGCTCGGCCCCGAATCCACGCTGCGCAGCGCCATCGAGCACGGCCGGCCGCACTCGATGGTCCTCTACGGGCCCCCGGGATCGGGCAAGACGACGCTCGCGCGGCTCGTGGCCGAGCACTCTCAAGCGGCTTTCGAGGAGCTGAGCGCCGTGGCGGCGGGGCGGGCCGAGGTGCGCGCGGTGATCGAGCGCGCCACGCACAGGCGCTCCCTCGCCGCGGAAGGGCCGGGCTCCCGCTCCGGCTCCGCGGGCACGGCGGGGGCGGCGGCCAGCGCGGGGGCGGGCACGGGCGGAGCGGCGGCGGCGGCGGCGGGGGCAGGCCAGACGATCCTGTTCCTCGACGAGATCCACCGCTTCAACAAGGCCCAGCAGGACGCGCTGCTGCCGGCGGTCGAGGAGGGCCTGCTGACGCTGATCGGCGCCACGACCGAGAACCCGGCGTTCGAGGTCAACGGCGCGCTGCTCTCGCGCACGCGCGTGTATGCGTTGCAGGCGCTGGGCGCCGAGGAGGTCGGCGAGCTGCTGCACCGCGCCGCCGCGCGGGCCGCGGACGCGCCTTCCGGAGTCGACTCGCGCTCCGGGCCGCCGGTGGACGACGACGCGATCGCCTTCCTTGCGGCGCGAAGCGAAGGCGACGCGCGCACGGCGCTGAACGCGCTGGAGCTGGCGATGGAGACGGTCGTGGAGGCGGGCGAAGGCAGCGTGACGCTGGCGCGCGTCGAGGACGCGCTGCAGCGGCGCGCGGTCCTGTACGACAAACAGGGCGATCGTCACTACGACTACGCGTCGGCGTGGATCAAGGCCGCGCGTGGCTCTGATCCGGACGCCTCGCTGTACTACCTCGCGGTCATGCTGGAGGGCGGCGAGGACCCGCGCTTCATCGTCAGGCGCATGGTCATCCTCGCCTCCGAGGACATCGGCAACGCCGACCCGCAGGCGCTGTCCGTCGCCACGGCGGCGGCCGCCGCGGTCGAGCACGTCGGCCTGCCCGAGGCGCGCTACGCGCTGGCGCAGGCCGCCATCTATCTCGCGCTGGCGCCCAAGTCCGACGCCGCCGGGCGCGCGCTCGGCGCCGCCCAGCGCCACGTGCGCGAGCACGGAGCGCAGCCCGCGCCGGCGTGGCTTCGCTCGGGTCCGCGGCCGGGGCAGGACAAGGCCGATTACGACAACCCGCACGGCCACCCCGGCCACGTTTCGCCGCAGCCGCTGCTGCCCGAGGAGGTCGCCGGCACGCGATTCTACGAACCGGACGAGGCCGAGGCGCTGCTCGACGCCCGCCTGCGCGAGATTCGCCGGGCGCGGGGAGTCGAACAGCGATAATCGTGCAGATGACTGCGATCACCGACGAGCCCGTCGCATGAACGCGAGCGCCAGCGCGAGCGCCGGCGAGCTCGCGACTGCGAGGACGCTGCAGGCGCGCGACCCAGCCACCGGCGCGCCGCTGGGCAGCGTGCAGGCAACGGCGCCCATAGATATCCCCCAGGTCGTCGCGGACGTCGCCAAGGTGCAGCCGCTGTGGGCATTGCTGCGCGTGCAGGACCGCGCCCGCTACATGCGCCGCATGGCCCAAGCGGTGATCGACGACTTCGACGAGCTCGCGCCGGCTCTCGCGCGCGAGCAGGGACGTCCGGCGGCCGAGATCGCCGCGCTGGAGCTCTTGCCGGCGATCGACGCGCTGATCTGGATCGCCGACGACGGCGCCGACCTGCTGGGCGGGCGGCGCGTGGGCATCGGCCGCGGCATGTCGCTGGCCAAGCGCGCGCGCGTCGCCTTCGAGCCCTACGGCGTCGTCGGCGTGATCGGCGCCGGCAGCGCGCCTTTCGCGCAGCCGCTCGGACAGATCGCCGGCGCGCTGCTGGCCGGCAACGGCGTCGCATTCAAGCCGGCCGCCCGCGCGGCGCTGGCCGGCGAGCGCATCGCGCGCGTGCTCGCTCGCGCCGGCCTGC
>DATHJQ010000373.1:0-4544 GCA_035286505.1 Solirubrobacteraceae bacterium
CGGGCGCTGCGCCGCGCGCGCAGCAGAGCCAGAGTGCCAGCGCCCATCCGGGGCGCCGCGTCAAGCAGGACGCCGCGCGTGACGCATCCACCGGCGGGGCAAAGCCGAATGCCTCGCACGCTCGCCCGCAGCGCGCGAGCAAGCCCCCTGCTCCCCCGCCGGCGCCGCGCAGCCAGCGTCCCGACCGGCGCCGGGCGCGGCGCAAACCGCGGCCCCGGAGCAACCCGTGATCCACCGCACCTTCCGTTCGCTGGATGAGGCGCCCAAGCTCGTCGGCTTCACGATGCGCCAGTGGGCGGGGTTGATCGCCGGCGCGAGCGCCGTGCTCGGCCTCGTCTACGTGGCGCAGCTGCCGACCAAGGCCGCGATCACGCTCGGCGTCTTCCTCGTCGGTCTGCCCGCCGCGCTGACCTACGTCTCAGAGAGCGGCGGCCTGCAGTTGGGGGCGCTACTGCGCGACCTCTGCCGCTGGCGCGTCAGGCGTCAGTTCCTGCCGGCCGTCCCCGCAGGCTTCTCCGGCGCGCGCGGCGTCGTGATCCTGGGGCGGCCGGAGGAGGAGCCCTCCGGCGCGAGCCCGCGTGCGGAAGCGGCCGACCCGATGCTGGAGCGACTACTCAGCGAGGAGCGCTGGGAGCGATGAGCGCCACGCGTTCGGCGGCCGAGCTGCTCGGAGTCGCGGCGATCGACGCCGACGGACTGCTCGTGCGCGAGGACGGTGCGTGCGTGCGCTACCTGGAGGTCGGCTCGGTCAACCCGCTCGTCGTCGACCAGGCCGAGGGCGAGCGAATCTCCGTCGCTTTTGCGCAGCTCGCCGCGCGGCTGCCCGACCGCCAGTCGCTGCAGCTCTACGTCCAGGGCACGCCGCTGGAGCTCGAGGACGTACTCGCGCACGAGAGCCATCGCTGCGAGCAGGCAGCCGGCGCGGCCGAAGACCTTGACGAGCCCGAGCGCGCGCGGGCGATCCGCCGGCTCGGGATCGCCCAAGAGCAGTCGATCCGCCTGAACGCGCTGAGCGTCGCCCCGGTGCGCCTGCGCTATCTGGTGATCTGCCCCTGGCAGGGCGGGCGCCCCGCGCTGCGGGTGCACGGCGCCGGTCGGCGGGCAAAGCGGATCAAGGCCGCCACACACGAGCGTGCCATGCGTGACTGCCTGCGCCACGCAGAAGGCGTGCGCGGCGATCTGGAGGCGATGGGCATGGCCGCACGGGCGCTCGACGGCGCGGAGGTGCTCGACCTACTGCACGCACGCTTTGATCCCGGCGGCCAGCTCGCGGGCGAGCCTCCCGCGAGCTTCATGCGCCCGGAGGTGGTGAAGCCGACGATCGCCGGCGAGCACCCCGAGGATGCGAGCGCCCGCGCAAGCGCTTTGGCCGAGGCGATCTGCACCGCCGGCCTGGAGCTCTCCGACCGCTCGCACCTGCTGATCGGCGCCGCCGCCGTGCAGACGTTCTACGTCTCACTGGCACCCGAGCAGACGTGGCTCGGCTGGCTGCTTCACATGATGCAGGCGCCGCGCCCGTTTGCGCTCAGCGTGCATGTCCAGGCGACAGAGCGATACCGCGAGCGGATCGCGCAGAAGCGCCGCTACCGGCGCATCCACGGCGTCAATCGCGGCGTCGAGCAGCGCGGGCGACCGCTCGATCCAGACGCGCGCGTGCAGGAGGAGGAGGCCGCCGAGCTCAACGACGAGCTCGCGACGAGCGCGGGGTCGGGCATCTACCGCGTGAGCATCTACGGCGCGCTGACCGAGCACGGACCCGAGCCGGACACCGAGGCGCTTCACGAGCTGTGCGAGGCGACCGGGCGCGAGGTGACGATGACCTGCGACGCGCGGGTCGGGCACGGTTTGTTCGCCCAGGGCGCGCTGTGGCAGTCGACGCTTCCGCTCGGCCGCGACGTCGCCGCTCGCAAGCGCAAGTACGTCAGCCGCAACGTCGGTGACAGCTTCCCCCTCTGCGGCACGAGCTGCGGCAGCCCCGACGGCATCGCGCTCGGCTACGCGCTGCCCGGCCGCACGCTGGAGCGTCTGGACCCGTTTGACCCGGTGCATCCCAATCGCCTGCTGCTCGTAAACGGCATGTCGGGCGCGGGCAAGACGATGGCGGTGATCGTGCTCTTGATCCGCGCGATCGCCCAGGGCGCGAGCGGCTTCATCATCGACCGCTCGGGCCACTTCGACTTCTTCTGCCGGTTGATTCCCGGAGCGACGTCGCTTGAGGTCGGCGCCGGCACGCACGCGATCAACTCCTGGGACGTCCCCGACCCGGCACAGGTCGGCGCCGAGAAGATCGACTACCTGCTCGCGCTGCACGCGCTGCTGCTCGGCGAGCATCACGCGGCGACCGACAGCTACGGCCTCACCGACCTCGAGGCCAACCTGCTCGGCCTGGCGATCGCCGAGGTCTACGCGCGCTGCGCGCTGACCGGCGAGGAACCGCGCGAGCTGCTGTTGCAGGAGGAGCTCGAGCGCCGCTATCACCGGGAGCGCGAGGAGGGGTCGGTCGGCATCGCCGAGGCGCTGCGAAACCTCGCGATGCGTGTCAACAACTACATCGGCGACGGCCCCTACGCCTACCTCGCCGATCACCCGACGACGATCCCCGCGGGCGCGCCGCTGGTCGTGTTCGACACGCGTTCGATCCCCGAGGCGAAGGCCGCGGCGACGCTGTTCGTGATCTGCGAGCACGTCAAGGGCCAGATCGCACAGACGCGCAGCGCGCACCTCGCCGGAGACAGTCCCCGTCACGGCTGGGCCGGACGCACCTTCCTGGTGATCGACGAGGCGTGGAAGCTGATCGAGCGCCCGGCGACCGGGCGCTGGTTCAACGAGTTCGTCAGGCGCAGCCGCCACTACGCGCTTTGGCTGATCGCGATCTCCCAGCAGCTCTCGGACTTCGACTGCGAGTACGGCAAGGCGCTGCTGGCGAACACGGCGATGCGGCTGTTCCTGCGCCAAGAAGCCGTCGAGCTCGCCTACGTCAAGGGCGCGCTGAAGCTGACGGACGAGGCGATCGACGCGATCTCCTCGCTGAAGACGCTGAAGGGCGAGTATTCGCTGGCCTATCTGATGAACGGTGCGCGCGGCGAGGGCACGCTGCAGCTCGGCGTCGGCCCGCTCGAGCGCTGGATCGCCGGCTCGGACCCGGACATCGAGCAGCCGGTTCGTCAGCTCGCGCTCGGCGAGGCCGATGAGGACCCCTGGCAAGCGCTGAGGCTGCTTGTAGACGAGGACTGGCAGCGCCACGCCGCGGACCTGTTGGAGCTTGCCGGCTGATGCAGGTGCGCGTGGCGATCGCGCTGTTGCGCAGCCGCCAGGCCAGGACGGCGCTCGTCGTGCTGGCGGCGTTCGCGCTGTGCATCCCAGTCCTCGTGGCCGCCGGGGTCGTCGGCCTGTTCTCTCACGAAGCCGAAGCTGCCTGCGAAGGGGTTGGTGGCGGCGTTGTCGAGACGCCTGCGGGCGGCGGGGCGATCAGCTCGGGGCTCTATGCGGCTCCGCTGCAACTGCACCCGGGACGTTGGTATGAAGTCGGAGCGACGCAGTACGGCGGGCCGGGCGACCCGACCTCGGGCGACTACGGCTCGATCCCGAGCGCGGGCGAGTCCTTCCTGCCCGCGCACCCCGACAGCTTCGCCGAGCTGTCGGTGCTCGACTCAAACCCCGCCAATGGCGGCACGTTCACGTTCGCCGACGCGAACGCGCTGAGCCAGCTGGCCTACCTGACGCAGCTGCGCGTGCGCAGCGGCCGACGCGAGGCGATCCTGTCCAAGCGCGACACCGGCTACGGGCAAGGCCCGGGCCAGTTCATCGCCGACGGCCAGCCCTACCGGCTCGACGTCTGGTGGCAGGCAGCGCAACCGCTCGGGATCACCAAGAGCGCCGTGCAGGTTCAGATCGCTCCACGCACCGGCACGGGCGCGACGCTGCAAGCGCTCCCCGAATCCAGCGAAGCCGGCGGCTCCGTCGGGACGAGGATCTGTGAATCGGCAGAAGGCGCGGGCAGCATCCCGCTGCCGCTGACGGCCGGCACGCAGACGAAGATCCTGCCGAGCGGCCTGGCCGCCGCGGGCGAAGAAGCTCCGCGCCCGGTCAAGCAGATGGTCGCCGCAGGCAACCGGCTGTTTGGCGCCAGCTACCTCTACGGCGGCGCGCACGGCCCCTCGCTCGACACCCGCCAGCCGGCCTACGACTGCTCCTCGGCGGTCTCCTACGTGCTTCACGGTGGGGGCGCACTCGGCACGAGCGCCGTGGATTCGACCGCGCTGGAGAGCTATGGCGCCGCCGGCCCCGGGCGCTACGTGACGATCTATGCCAACTCGGCGCACACGTTCATGTACGTCGCCGGGCTGCGCTTCGACACTGTCGAAGCGCCTGCATACGACAGCGGCCCGAACTCAGGCAAGCCCGGTCCACGCTGGCGGGTCTCCGGCTCGGTTCCGAGCTGGGCCAGCTGGGTCGTCCGACACCCCCCAGGGCTGTGAAGGCGAGCTGCATGAGATCGACGCGACTGATTGCGCTTGCGATCGCCGCCGCCACGCTGGCTGGCT
>DATHJQ010000374.1:0-3653 GCA_035286505.1 Solirubrobacteraceae bacterium
TTCTGCACCGCCTGCGACGACGTGCCCTTCCACAGGTTGTCGAGCGCCGACAGCACGATCACCTTGCCGCTGTGCGGATCGGCCTTGGCGAACACCCGGCAGAAGTTCGTCTCCTGCACGTCGCGCGTCCCCGGGGGAGCATCGACCACCTCGACGAACGGCTCGTGCGAGTATGCCGCCGCGAACAGCTCGCTCAGCTCGGCGTCGTCGACGGGGCGCGTCGTCGTCACGTAGCAGTCGGCCAGCTCCCCCTGGTCCAACGGCACGAGATGCGCCTGAAACAGGACCGTGAGATCATCGGTCGCGCCGGCGCTCGCGCGCAGCGGCGCCAGCTGCTCCTCGATCTCCGGCGTGTGGCGGTGTTCGGCGACCTTGTAGGGAAGGATGTTCTCGCCGGCCATCGACAGATGCGTCGTGTCGTCGAACGCCCGCCCGGCGCCCGAGACGCCCTGCTTGGCGTCGATCACGACGTCGGCGATCAGCCCGGCGCGCGCCAGCGGCGCCAGCGCGAGCACCGACGCCGTCGGGTAGCAGCCCGGGTTGGCGACGATCGCGGCGCCCGCGATGCGTTCGCGGTGCAGCTCGGTCAGCCCGTACACGGCGTCGGCGAGCAGCTCGGGACGCGGGTGCTTGCCGTACCACTGCTCGTATGTCTCCAGCGAGGAGAGGCGAAAGTCAGCGCTCAGATCCACCACGCGCACGCCGCGCGCGCGCAGCTCTGCGACCGTCGGCGCGGCCGCCGCGTGCGGGTAGGCGACGACAGCCGCATCGAGCTCGCCGCAGGCGTCCAGGTCGAGCTCCGCGATCGCAAGCGGCACGCGGTAGCGCGGGTACAGGTCGTCCAGGCGCCGACCTACCTCCGAGCGGCCCGTCACCGCCGCGAGCTCGAAGCGTGGATGGCGCCACAGCAAATGAGCCGCCAGCGCGCCGGCGAAGCCGGTCGCCCCGGCCACGAGCACGCGCGGCGAGCCGGGCGCGAAGGCCTGCGACGAGACGCCGGCGCCGGCCGTGACGGAGCTCGCGACAGCGTCGGCGCGGGCCTTGGCAGGCGGCATCGAGCCGGCGTCAGCCACGCAGCTCGCCTCCCAGCTCGCCCAGCGCCGCGACGATGCGCTCGCGCGCCGGCGCGACGTCCTCGTCGGTCAGCGTTCGGTCGAGGGCGCGAAACGACAGCGCCAGCGCCAGCGAGCGGCGGCCTTCGCCGACCTGCTCGCCCGCGTACACGTCGAACACGCGCACGTCTTCGAGCACGTCGCCCGCTGCGTCGCGCGCGCAGGACAGCGCCTGCGCCGCCGACACGTCGTCGGGCAGGACCACCGCGAGATCCTGGCGCAGCGGCGGGACTGCGGGGAACGCCTGGAAGGCGATCGCCTGAGGCGCGGCAGCGGCGACCTTGCCCAGGTCGACCGCGAACGCCGCCGAGCGCTGCAGATCCCAAGCGCCGGCGACGAGCGGGTGCAGCTCTCCGACGAAGCCCAGCATCCGCTCGCCCGCGAACACCGCCGCGCTGCGGCCCGGGTGCAGAAAGGGCCAGGTGCGCGTCTGCACAGACCACTGCACGTGCAGCTGTCCAAGCAGCGCTTCCAGCAGCGCCTTGGCGGCGAAGAAGTCGGCCTGAGCCGCGGCGCCGCGCCAGGAACGCGGGGCGAGCGAGCCACTGAGCAGCACTCCGAGGCCGTGGTGTTCGTCGGCCGCGTGCTCGTCGTCGGCAGCGGCCGTCGCGCGATAGACGGTCCCCGACTCGAAGATCGCGACGTCTGGGCCGTTGCGCGCGACGTTGTGCCGCGCGGCGTCCAGCAGCGAGCCGAGCAGCGTCGGGCGCATGATCGACTGCGCGTCCGACAGCGGGTTCTCCAGGCGAACGACGTCGCGCATCGCGTGATCGGCCGGCAGCAGCAGCCGGTCGAGCAAGCTCGGCTCGGTAAAGCTCCAGCCGACGACCTCGTGCAGGCCGCGCCCGACCATCGCGTCCTCCGCCGCCCGGCGCACGCGCTGGGCGTGCGTGAGCATTCCCGCCGCGCCGCGGCGCGCCGGCAGCGTGGCCGGCAGGCGGTCGACGCCGTCGATCCGCGCGACCTCCTCGATCAGGTCGACCTCACGCGTGACGTCGTCGCGGCGCAGCGCCGGCACCGTCACCTCCAGGCCGTCCGGCGCGCGCTCGCTGGCGAAGTCCAGGGCGTCGAGGATCTCGACCTGTCGCGGCACGGCAACGGCCACGCCGAGGATCGCGCGCACGCGCGACTCGCGCAGGCCCAGCACCTGCGGCGACGCCGGCTGCCAGGCGACGTCGATCGTGCCCGGCGCGGGCTGCGCGCCGCAGCACTCGATCATCAGCCGCGTGGCCACGGCCTGCGCGTGCAGGCACTGCTCCGGCTGCAGCCCCTTCTCGAAGCGCGACGACGCCTCGCTGCGCAGCCCCAGCGCCCACGAGGCGCGGTGGATGCTCGGGCCGTCCCACGTCGCGACCTCCAGCAGCACGCGCGTCGTCTCGGGCGCGACCTCAGAGCGCGCTCCGCCCATCAACCCGGCGATCGACGTCGGGCCGTCGGCGTCGTCGATCAGGACCATCTGCGCGTCGAGCGTGCGCGTCTGCCCGTCGAGCGTCTGCACCTGCTCGCCGTCGCGCGCCCGGCGTACGGTCAGCTCGGCGCCCGCGACGCGGTCGAGGTCGAACGCGTGCAGCGGCTGGCCGGTCAGCAGCATGGCGTAGTTGGTGATGTCGACGACGTTGTTGATCGGTCGCTGTCCCGCCGCCATCAGGCGTGCCTTCAGCCACGCCGGCGACGGGCCGATCGCGACGTCCTCGAAGACGCGCGCGGTGAAGCGCGGGCACAGGTCGCGACACTCCACGACGACCTGCGCGCCCGCGACCGGGCCCTCAGAGCCGGGGTCGTTCAGCCACGGCTCGTCCGAAAGCGCCGCGCCCGTCGCCGCGTGCAGCTCCCGCGCCACGCCGTATACACCCAGGCAGTCGGGCCGGTTCGGCGTGATCTCAAGCTCCAGCACGTCGGTGGAGATCGCCAGCACGTCGGCCAGCGGCGTGCCGGCGCCGGGCACGGCACCGCAGCGGTGTGGTCCGGCGTCGAGCGTCAGCCCGTCCAGCACCATGATCCCCTCCCCGCCCGTGCCGATCTCCAGCTCGTTCTCGGCGAGGATCATGCCTTCGGAGACGACCCCGCGAAGCTTCGCGCGCTCGAGCTTGGTCCCGTCCGGCATGACCGCGCCGGGCGTCGCCACGGCGACCGTCTGGCCGGCCGCGACGTTGGGCGCCCCGCACACGATCGTCGCCGCGCCGCCATCGCCGCCGCCATCGCCGTCGCCGAGATCGACTGTGCACACGCGCAGGCGATCGGCGTCCGGGTGCGGCTGCACGTTGAGCACGTGTCCGACGACGAACCGGCTCGTGTCCGCCACGCCCTGGTGGTGGATCGCCTCGACCTTCGTGCCGGTCATCGTCAGCCGTTGCTCGATCGCCCGCACGTCCAGGTCCGGATCGCAGTATTCGCGCAGCCACGTCAGCGGAACGCGCATCAGAATTGCTCCAGGAAGCGGAGGTCGTTTTCGTAGTAGAGGCGCAGGTCGGGCACGCCGTGCTTGAGCATGGCGATCCGCTCAACGCCCATCCCCCAGGCGAAGCCCTGCACCTTCTCGGG
>DATHJQ010000375.1:0-2610 GCA_035286505.1 Solirubrobacteraceae bacterium
ATCTCCGCGTCGATGCCGTCGGCGTGCTGGGTGGAGATCAGGATCTTCTCGATCTCCACCGGCCGGCCATTCTGGTAGCGCACAGTCACCTGGGTCTTGCCGTCCGGGCGCAGGTAGTCCAGCGTGCCGACCTTGCGCACCGCCGCCAGGCGCTCGGCGAGACGGTGCGCCAGCGAGATCGGCAGCGGCATCAGCGCGTCCGTCTCGTTCGTCGCGTAGCCGAACATCATTCCCTGGTCGCCCGCGCCGGCGACGTCGAGCTCGTCCTCGTCACTGGCGTCCGTGCGCGCCTCATAGGCCTTGTCCACCCCCTGCGCGATGTCAGGCGACTGCTTGTCGATCGCGTTGAGCACCGCGCAGGAGTCGGCCGAGAAGCCGAGGTCGGCGTCGGTGTAGCCGATCTTGCGAACCGTCTCGCGCGCGATCTCCTGGATGTCGACGTAGGTCTCCGTCGAGATCTCGCCCGACACGACGATCAAGCCGGTGTTCACGAGCGTCTCGCACGCCACGCGGCCGTACGGGTCGTCGCGCATCACCGCGTCGAGCACGCCGTCGGAGATCTGGTCGGCGATCTTGTCCGGGTGTCCCTCGGTTACGGACTCGGACGTGAACAGGAATTCGTTGTCTGAAAGCGCGGTCATGGCAGCGGGAATCGACTCCAGTCGTTGCGTCGGGCAGGGCCGTCGAGAGCGGCGAAAGTCTAGGGGAACGATGCGCGGCGCCGCCTCAGCGCCGCCTCAGCGCCGGCCGGAGGCCGTCTGCGCGGCGTCCGGCGACTCTCCCCTGCCCGGCGCGCGCTTGTCGGCGCGACCACGCTGACCACGCTCGACGAAGTCGATGATCAAGGGAATGCCGTCCATCGCGTAGCGCGCACGAAGCCGGTTCTCCAGGAAGTAGGCGTAGTCGCGCGTGACGCGCGTGCGCGAGTTGACCTGGATCGCAAAGCGCGGCGGGCGCTCGGCGATCTGCGTCATGTAGATCAGCTTCAGGCGGTGCTGGCTCGAGCCCCGCCGCGTGCCCACCGGCGGCTGGCGCGCCTGCACCGCCTCGGCCAGGAAGCGGTTGAGCTCGGGCGTGGGAATGCGAGCGGCCATGCGGTCGCCCAGCGCGATCGCCTCCGTCAGCAGGCGCGCGACGTGGCGGCCGGTCTTCGCGCTCGCCGTCATCACCCGCGGGCGCAGGCGCAGCTTCTCGGCCACGTGTGCCCGCTCGTGGTCCAGATCGTCCTCGCTGCCCTCGCGGATGTCCCACTTGTTCAGCACGATCGCCGTCGCGCAGCCGGCCTTCATCGCCAGCTCGGCCACGCGCAGGTCCTGCGACGTCACGCCGTCCGTCGCATCGCAGACGACCAGCGCCACGTCCGCGCGTTCGGCCGCCCGCTGCGAGCGCAGCGCCGTGTAGTACTCGACCGAGTCGGCCACCTTGGACTGGCGGCGCATGCCCGCCGTGTCCACCAGCGTCAGCCTGCGCTCGCCGACCAGCAGCGGCATGTCGATCGCATCGCGCGTCGTGCCCGCCTCCTCCGAGACGATCACCCGCTCCTCGCCCAGGAAGCGGTTGACCAGCGAGGACTTGCCCACGTTCGGTCGCCCGATCACCGCCAGGCGCACCGTGTCGGTGTCGGGCTCCTGCTCGGCCGCCGGCAGAAGCTCGACGATGCGGTCCAGCAGGTCGCCCGTGCCGAGACCCTGCGCGGCCGAGACGGGCAGCGGCTCGCCGAGGCCGAGACGATGAAACTCGCTCGCCATGGGCATCTCGCCGACGCCGTCGCACTTGTTCGCCGCCACGATCGTCGGCAGCGGCGAGCGGCGCAGCAAGTCGGCTATCTCCTCGTCGCCCGGACGCACGCCCGCGCGCGCGTCCACCACCACCACCGCGACCTGCGCATCGGCCAGGCCCGCGCGCGCCTGGTCGCGGATCGAGCCGGCCAGGGGATCCTCGTCCTCGAAGTCCACGCCGCCCGTGTCGATCAGCTTGAACCGACGCCCGTTCCACTCGCAGTCGAGCTCCTTGCGGTCGCGCGTGATTCCCGGGCGCTCGTGCACGACCGCCTCACGCGTGCCCGTCAGGCGGTTTATCAGCGAGGACTTGCCGACGTTTGGATAACCGACGATCGCGACCTTCATCGGGCCAGTATGACCCGCCGCGTGCGGCGCTCCGAGCGCTGCGCTGCGCGGCGTCCCCGCCAGGAGGGCCTGTGCGGGCGTCTCAGCCGTCGCCTCGGACGGCCCGCGCGAGCTCGGCGATGCGCCGTACGACCTGCTCGACGTCCATGCCCGTCGTGTCCAGCGTCATCGCGCCGACAGCGGCGCGCAGCGGGCTGTGCTCGCGCTCGATGTCGCGCTGGTCGCGCATCGCCTGCTCGGCCAGCACCGTCGCCTCGTCCGCACCCAGCTCGGCGGCGCGGCGGCGCGCGCGCTCGGCCGCGGCGGCCGTCAGGTACACCTTCACCGCCGCGTCGGGCGCGACGACCGTGCCGATGTCGCGGCCCTCGGCGACCCAGTCGCCTTCGGACAGAAGCGCTCTCTGCTTTTCCACGAGCACCTCTCGAACGGCCGGGTCGGCGGCCACGCGCGAGGCGGCGTCGGAGACCTTCTGCGTACGGATTGC
>DATHJQ010000376.1:0-2093 GCA_035286505.1 Solirubrobacteraceae bacterium
CCGGCGGGTGAGCCCGGCGACGTCGCGGCGACCGCGCTGTCCTCGCCGCTGGACGCCGAGGCGGTCGAGGCCGTCGAGACGCCCGAGGCCCGAGCAGCGCCCGGCGACGATGCGGCGGCTGCCACGCCGAAGGGCTCCGGCGAGGACGAGGCGGCCCAGAGCACCGAGCAGGCGCAGCCCGGGCCGGAATCGGGCGATACCGCGGACGCGTCCGCGGACACCGCCGTGTCATAATCGTCCGCTCGCGATCATGCCCAAGATGAAGACCCACTCCGGCGCCAAGAAGCGCTTCAAAGTCACCGCCTCCGGCAAGGTGCGCGGCCGCCATGCCTTCACGAGCCACATCCTCGAGAAGAAGTCGCCGAAAAAGAAGCGCGCGCTCGGCGCGCCGAAGATGATCAACGAGCACGACGCGCCGCGCATCAAGCGCATGCTGGGGGTGGGCAAGTGACGCGCGTAAAGCGGTCGGTCCACGCCCGCAAGAAGCGCCGCGCGACGCTCGAGCTGACCAAGGGCTTCCGCGGCGAGGCGCACTCGAATTACAAGCGCGCCAAGGAGGCGCTGATGAAGGCGGACGCCTACGCCTACCGCGACAGGCGCAACCGCAAGCGCGACTTTCGCAGGTTGTGGATCACGCGCATCAACGCCGCCGCACGCGTCAACGGCATGAGCTACTCACAGCTCATGCACGGCTTGAAGCTGGCCGGCGTGGAGCTCGACCGCAAGGTGCTCGCGGACATCGCCGTGCGCGACGCCGACACGTTCCGACGTTTTGCCGAGGTCGCCCGCGAGGCGTCGGCTGCCTGACCCGGCAACCGACAACGACCAGCCTCACGGGCGCCGTTCTCCAGCAGGACGGCGCTTTTTTTATGCCCCCAGCAACATCCGTAACCCAGCCATCTGCATGACACTCGTAACCTCAAATCAAAATCCAAAACTGAGAAGCGTCAAGCGCCTGGCGACCCGCCGCGAGCGCGAGCGCTCTGGACGCTTCGCCGCCGAGGGCGAGGACCTCGTGCTCGCGGCCGCGCAGGCCGGGCGAGCGCTCGTCGAGGGCTACCGCGTGGCCGGCTCGGACATCGGCGGCGCGGACTTCGTCGACGTCGAGGCCAGCGCGCTGCGCTCGGTCTCGTCGCTTGGCTCCGGCACGCGGGCCGTCGGCGTCTACGAGCAGCGCTGGGGTGCGCCGATGGGACCTCTGTGCGTGTACCTGCACGGAGTCGGCGACCCCGGCAACGTCGGCACGGTCGTGCGCTCGGCGCAGGCGTTCGGCGCCTCCTGCGTGGCGCTCGGGCCCGGCTGCGCCGACCCGCACTCGCCGAAGGCCGTGCGCGCGAGCATGGGCGCGATCTTCTTCATGTCACTCGCGCGCGTGCGCGACGTCGGCGAGCTGCCGCGCGAGCGCGTCGCGCTGCTCGCCGACGCCGAGCAGCAGCTGCGCGGCGGCGAGAAAGACCCGGCGCCGTTGACGCTGCTCGTCGGCGCCGAGCGCGAGGGCCTGCCGGCGGCCGTCGTCGCCGCTTGCGAGCGCAGCGTGCGCATACCGATCATCTCGGAGTCGCTGAACGCGGCGATGGCGGCGACCGTGGCGCTCTACGAGGTCACGCGTGGGCGCGAGCTCTCCCGCTCATCTAGGGTCCGGACGTCATGATCGAGCGCATCGACGAGCTACGCGCGCAGGCCGAGGCGGAGATCGCCGCCGCGGCCGCGCCCGATGCGCTGGAGGAGCTGCGCGTGCGCTATCTCGGGCGCAGGGCCGAGCTGCCGCAGATGCTGCGTGGCGTCGCTCAACTGCCGTCCGATCAGCGTGGCGCCGTGGGCAAGGCGGCCAATCAGGCACGCCAGGCGCTGGAGTCGCTGATCGAGCGGCGCGCGAAGCAGCTCGACGGCGAGCAGCTGCAGCGCACGCTGGCTGAGGACCGCGTCGACGTGACGCTGCCGGGCGCGCCGCCGCAGCCCGCGGGCCGCCTGCACCTCTTGACGACGATGCGCCGCGAGCTGGAAGACATCTTCCTCGGCCTCGGCTTCACCGTCATGGAGGGCCCGGAGGTGGAGACGGTCCACTACAACTTCGACGCGCTCAACCACAGCCT
>DATHJQ010000377.1:0-2138 GCA_035286505.1 Solirubrobacteraceae bacterium
CTCCAGGCGCTGCGGGTCGGCGTCGAGGATCTTCAGCGCCTGCTCCTGGAAGGTGGTTGCGTTGCCCTCTATCTGCTCGGGCGAGAGCATCGGACGCAGCTCGGAGCGACCCGAGGGATCGCCGACGCGGGCGGTGTAGTCGCCGATGATCAGCACGACCGTGTGGCCGGCCCGCTGGAGCTCCGCCAGCTTGCGCAGCACGACGGCGTGGCCGAGGTGGATGTCCGGCGCGGTCGGGTCGATTCCCAGCTTTACGCGCAGCGGCCGGTCCTGCTCGCGCGCCTTGACCAGCTTGGCCGCCAGCGCGCCCTCGGGCAGGCTGTCGACGGCGTTGCGCGCCAGCCAGGCGGCCAGCCGCTCGGGCTCCTCGGCGGCCACGGTGGGGGCTTCGGGCATCGGCGCCAATGCTAGACTCTCGCGGGCGCGGGGGTCCCTCAGCGCTGCGCTTGACCGCGTGGCCGGCGTCGCCTCCGATTATCTCTCGGCGCCCCTTGGTCCTCGCTTCCAATCGCCGATGAGCGTTGAGCTTCGCCCTGACATACCGCCAGCCCCGGCGCCCGAGCCAGACGAGCGCCCCGCGGGCAGCAAGCCGCCTGAAGCGGCTGCGCTTCGTCGCGATCGTCTTCGCCGTGCTCGTGCTCGGCCTCGTCTCCTTCGTCTTCGGCATCTTCATCTCCGTCGCCTCCGACCTGCCCTCGCTGGCCAACTTCTCCCAGCTCAAGGACGCCAAGAGCTCGCTGCTGCTCGACGACCTCGGCCATCCGCTCGGCGTCGTCAGCCAGCAGAACCGCGTGATCGTCACGCCCGGGCAGATCCCGCCGATCGTCAAGCAGGCCGTGATCTCGATCGAGGACAAGCGCTTTCAGACCAATAGCGGCGTCGACATCCGCGGCATCGCGCGTGCGTTCCTGCAGGACATCGTGCACAAAGGCTCCGTGCAGGGCGCCTCGACGATCGAGCAGCAGTTCATCAAGAACGCCCTGCAGGCCCAATCGCACAGAACGATCTTCGAGAAGCTCCGCGAGGTCGCGCTGGCCTTCCAGCTGTCGCACAAGTGGTCCAAGGAAAAGATCATCACCGCGTACCTCAACACGATCTACTTCGGCAACGGCGCCTACGGCATCGAGGCGGCCGCGCAGACGTACTTCGGCCACGACGTCAATCACCTCGGATGCGGCGAGCCCAGCCACGAACTGTGCGTCCAGCAGCTGCAGCCCTGGGAGGCCGCGCTGCTCGCCGGCATCATTCGCTCGCCGAGCGGATACGACCCGACCGTTCACCCCGTCGCGGCGCGCGCGCGACGCGACGTCGTGCTGCGCCAGATGCTCGCGCAGGGCTATCTGACGCGAATGGTCTACGAACAGAGCATCGCCGAGGCGCTGCCCGCGGCCAAGGACGTGCAGACGCCGACCGAGCAGACGATCGAAGGCGTCGACGCCGGCTACTTCACCAGCTGGGTGCAGCAGCAGGTGATCGAACGCTATGGCGCCGCGCGCGCCTTCGACGGCGGGCTGCGCATCAAGACGACGCTCGACATCGAACTGCAGCACTCCGCCGAACAGGCCGTCAACGCCTACCTGGCATACCCCGGCGGTCCCACCGCGTCGCTCGTGGCGATCGAAAACTCCACCGGCGAGGTGCGCGCGATGGTCGGCGGGCGCGACTACGGCACGAGCCCGTTCAACCTGGCGACAAACGGCGAGCGCCAGCCGGGATCGTCGTTCAAGGCCTTCGATCTCGCCGCGGCGCTGAAAGACGGCGTCTCGCCCGACTCATCGTGGACGTCCAAGCAGAAGACGTTCCTCGTGCCCGGCACGCGCGGCAAGGAAAAGTTCGTCGTGCACAACGACGAAGGCAACTACACCGGCTCCAACACGTTGACCGGCGCCACCGCCTTCTCCGACAACTCGATCTACGCAGAAGTCGGCCTCAAAGTCGGCACGCGGCGGATCGCCCGCCTGGCGCACGCGATGGGCATCACGACGCCGCTGTCCACCAACCCCGCGATGACGATCGGCGGGCTGACCGTCGGCGTCACGCCGCTCGACATGGCCCATGCCTACGAGACGATCGCCCACGGCGGTCGGCGTGTCAGCGGCACGCTCGCCAACGACGGGCGCCCCGTGGCCATCCAGGAA